>NZ_JACAEU010000170.1:0-28852 GCF_013388695.1 Fischerella sp. | reverse complement strand
CATGAATTATGTTTGCATACATTTTTGTAGCTCGATGCCAAATCATTGTAGAGACGTAGCATTGCTACGTCTCTACATACCCGTGAATTGTAAATTCATATCTTGATTCAGCAACGCCAAAAATAAAAACCCCCCTCTACTAAGTACAGCGTTTCATTAATTCGTAGCGAATTATTTTTGAAAAGACTCTGCTACCTGGTGCGCTTACTCCGCTACAGGCGTGCGTTTAAAAAAGCTACGATTTTACGCAAAGTTGTACTAAGGGACTTCCGTGACTGTCTTAAAAGTCAAGCGATCGCTATTTGTGTGATGGCTTCATGGCTGAAAGATAATAGATCCAGATCCTCACAAATTCCTCAACTTTAGCGCTTAAGTTACAAGTAGAGAACCGAATACTCAACAAAAAATCCGGCCTTGCACTGGTCTTGGGATGATTCTTGTCGGGTAGACATCTTGTCTGCCCCGAACATCCAAGGAACGGCTAGCGTCACCATCCCACAAAACCATCAAAATTCCAGCAACGTCAAAAACACACTCATGAGTATAAAAGTAATCCCGCGCTGAATTGCCAGCATTCACACCGCCTATGCTACCTATTATTTACTCCGACGAGTTCCTGTTGCACGACACAGGCTATTTTCACCCCGAAAAGCCAGAACGTTTGACCGCAATTAAGAACGCGCTCAAAGCTGCACCCTGGACTGACCAGATTGAATGGAAAACTCCTACTCCAGTCGATCAACGAGACCCCATGCTATATCTGCAAAGAGTTCATGACCCCAGCTATATTAACGGAGTGCGGGCATTATCTAATCGAGGCGGTGGTCAAATCGACAGCGATACGGTTGTTTCTCCACGTACCTATGAAGTAGCATTGCTAGCGGTGAGTGCTTGGTTGGATGGTGTAGATTCTGTGTTAACAACAGGCGAACCTGCGTTTGTCCTGGCACGTCCCCCCGGTCATCATGCATTGCGTGAGGTGGGCATGGGATTTTGCATTTTCAACAATGAAGCATGTGCCGCCTCCTATGCTTTAGACCATCCCGGAGTCAACCGCATTGCCATTCTTGATTGGGATGTACATCACGGCAACGGTACACAAACGATAGTACAGGGCAACCCCCGAATAGCCTACTGTTCTTTGCATCAATTTCCCTTATTTCCTGGTACTGGCAATACTAGCGAACACGGCAAGTATAACAACGTGCTGAATTTACCTATGCTTCCTGGTAGCACAATGGCTGATTATCAACCATTATTTGAACACAAGGTCATACCATTTTTAAGCAACTTCCAACCGGATTTGTTGATCGTTAGTGCGGGCTATGACGCAACGGAGGATGACCCGTTAGCTAACATGCGTCTGCAACCAGAAGATTACGGGGTGTTTACAAAGTATTGTTTGCAGTTAACCCGGCGGATTTTGTTTGGTTTGGAAGGGGGATATGACTTGAATTCATTAGGGCGATCGGTGGTGGCGACGATTGAGAGTTGTTTAATGAACATGAATTAGCCAAACTTGATATCAGATGCGATCGCCAGCAAACCGCATCTTGGCAAAGCACCTTTCTCCAATATCCTCACAAGTTCCTCAACTATTTCTCGTAATCTACAAGCTAGGTTCAGTTAGTTGCCTCAAAGGGTGTCCTCATCAAGGAATTTGAGCGATATGCAAACCAGCATCACATTTAAAACCGATCCCACCTACGACATTCTGCGTTCCGAACGCCAACCCCTCAGTTCCATCTTTGCACCGGAAACAGTTGCCGTGATTGGTGCTAGTGATTCGCCTGGAAGCGTGGGACGCACCCTGCTGTGGAACCTGATCGGCAATCCTTTTGGCGGTACGGTGTTTCCTGTCAACCCCAAACACCACAGCGTCATGGGTATTAAAGCTTACCCCAATATTGCAGAAGTACCAGATGCGATCGATTTAGCAGTTATAGCCACACCTGCCGCCACGGTTCCAGGAATTGTACGAGAGTGTGTAGAAGCTGGTGTAAAAAGTGCGGTGATTATCTCCGCTGGTTTCAGGGAAATCGGCGCTCCGGGTATTGAGCTAGAGCAACAAATTTTACATGAAGCTCGTAAAGGCAGACTAACAATCATCGGCCCCAACTGCCTGGGAGTGATGAATCCTCATACAGGACTCAATGCCACTTTTGCCAGTACAATGGCACGTCCGGGAAAGGTCGGTTTTATTAGTCAAAGTGGGGCGCTTTGCACCTCTATCCTAGACTGGAGTTTGCGAGAAAATGTCGGGTTTAGCGCCTTTGTCTCGATTGGCTCCATGCTAGATGTAGGCTGGGGCGACCTAATTTACTATCTCGGTGACGATCCCCGGACCCAGAGTATTGTTATTTATATGGAATCGGTTGGAGATGCGCGATCGTTTCTCTCTGCTGCTCGTGAAGTAGCGCTGACTAAGCCGATTATTGTTATTAAAGCAGGTCGGACAGAGGCAGCCGCCAAAGCTTCGGCTTCCCATACAGGGGCACTCACTGGTAGTGATGAAGTACTCGATGCTGCCTTCCGGCGCAGTGGGGTGCTGAGAGTGACCAGAATTTCTGAACTGTTTAACATGGCGGAAGTACTGGCAAAGCAGCCTCGTCCCAAAGGGCCGCGCCTAACCATAATTACCAACGCTGGCGGCCCGGGGGTGCTAGCAACTGATTTTCTGATTACCACTGGCGGAGAGTTGGCAGAACTCTCAGAAGATACAATTACCTCCCTCAACCAAATCCTGCCAACCTACTGGAGTCATGGCAACCCCATCGATATTCTCGGAGATGCAGATCCACAACGCTACACCAAAACTCTGGACATTGCCGCTAAAGATCCGAACAGTGACGGTATGCTCGTCATTCTTACCCCCCAAGCAATGACCGACCCCACCCAGACAGCCGAGCAGTTAAAATCCCGTGTAGAGACGTTGCATGCAACGTCTCTACAGAGCAAACCGATCCTGGCAACTTGGATGGGAGGAGCCGAGGTGATGGCAGGGGAAGCAATTCTCAATCGTGCTAGCATTCCTACTTATCCCTACCCTGATTCAGCGGCCCGTGTATTTACTTATATGTGGCAGTATAGCTACAACCTGCGCGGCATCTACGAAACTCCTGTTTTACTGGAATGGGATGGTTTACCTGAGCGCGCCATTGCCGAGAAGGTAATTGAAACAGCTCGTGAGGCAGGGCGAACAATTCTGACAGAATTGGAATCTAAACAAATCCTCGCAGCATACGGCATTCCCTCGGTTCCAGCCTGCGTGGCGACAACGGCAGACGAAGCTGTTGACTGTGCGAATTCCCTCGGTTATCCAGTCGTGCTCAAACTCCTGTCGAAGACGATCGCCCATAAAACTGATGTCGGGGGCGTACAGTTAAATCTTATGGATGCCGAAGCTGTGCGCTGGGCTTATCGCGCCATTGAAACCTCTGTCAGTGAGAAAGTTGGATCTGAGCATTTCTTGGGAGTAACGGTGCAGCCAATGGTTAGGCTCGACGGTGGTTACGAATTGATTGTTGGTAGCAGCCTTGACCCACAATTCGGGCCTGTACTGCTGTTTGGCACAGGAGGACAACTAGTGGAGGTGTTTAGAGATAGAGCGATCGCACTCCCACCCCTCAATACTACCTTGGCACGGCGGATGATGGAACAAACCCAAATCTACAAAGCCCTCCAAGGAGTGCGGGGACGCCCACCTGTAGATCTGGCATCCCTGGAGCAGTTATTAGTGCGATTTTCGCAACTAGTAATAGAACAACGCTGGATCAAGGAAATCGATATTAACCCTTTGTTGGTGCGGTATGCTGACACAGGGAAACAAGAGGACACGGAGAGACGAGGACACGGGGACACAGGGAATTTCTCAGCACAGTCTCCCCGCATCACCGAAGACGCCTCTTCTTCACTACTCGCCCTGGATGCGCGTATCGTCCTGCACCCACCAGACTTGACTCAAGAACAACTACCTAAACTGGCAATTCGTCCCTATCCAACGCAATACGTTACACCCTGGACACTAAAAGATGGCACAACCATTACTATCCGTCCCATCCGTCCAGAAGATGAGCCGCTTGCTGTGCAATTCCACAAAACACTTTCAGAGCAAAGCGTTTATTTTCGTTACTTCCATTTAGTGAAACTAAGTCAGAGGATCGCCCACGAACGCCTGATGCGTCTCTGCTTCATTGATTACGATCGCGAAATGGCATTAGTAGCAGACTATAAAAACCCAGAGACCGGAAATCATGAAATTCTAGCGGTGGGACGCTTAAGCAAATTACATGGCGTGGACGAAGCAGAATTTGCATTGCTTGTCAGTGACCCCTTCCAAAGACTGGGGTTAGGCACAGAACTGCTGCGACGACTGGTGCAAATCGGCCGTAATGAGCAAATCAAGCGCATCACCGCTGACATCCTACCGGAAAATGCAGGGATGCAACGAGTCTGTGAAAAAGTCGGCTTTCGCCTGCACCGCGCTGCTGACTTGGTGAAAGCAGAGATTGATTTATGAAAAGACTGGGGACTAGGGACTGGGGACTGGGGAATAGGGATTAGGAATTAATAAGTCTTAATATTGCCCAATCACCAATCACCAATCCCCAATGCCCAATCCCCAATCCCCGATTTTATCAGGAGTAAAAACTATGTCACAAGCTACTATAGAATCCATCCTTCAAGAACACCGCCTCTTCCAACCTCCTACAGAATTCTCACAAGCCGCTTATGTTAAAAGTCTAGAAGACTACAAACACCTCTACGAAAAATCCGTAGCCGATCCCGAAGCTTTTTGGGGAGAACTGGCAGCACAAGAATTACACTGGTTCCAAAAGTGGGACAAGGTGTTAGATTGGCAACCACCTTTTGCCCAGTGGTTTGTTGGTGGCAAACTGAATGTTAGTTATAACTGCCTGGATCGACATCTCACCAACGATAGGCGTGACAAGACAGCTTTAATTTGGGAGGGAGAACCAGGGGACTCTCGCACTTTTACTTATGCCCAGTTGCACCAGGAAGTTTGCCAGATGGCAAATGTCCTAAAACAATTGGGAGTAAAAAAAGGCGATCGCGTTGGTATTTACATGCCCATGATTCCCGAAGTTGCGATCGCGATGTTGGCATGTACTCGCATTGGTGCACCCCATACCGTTGTTTTTGGCGGTTTCAGCGCCGAGGCTCTCAAAGACAGGCTTTTAGATGCCCAAGCAAAAGTTGTAATTACTGCTGATGGCGGTTGGCGCAAGGATGCAATCGTGCCAGTGAAAGAGCAGGTGAATAAAGCACTGGCAGATAATAGTGTACCTAGCGTAGAAAAAGTTTTAGTAGTCCAGCGCACAGGGCAACTAGTTCACATGAAATCGGGACGTGACCTCTGGTGGCACGAACTACGCGAGGATGTGCCAACAGAATGTCCTGCCGAACCGATGGACAGCGAGGATACGCTATTCATCCTTTACACTTCCGGTACTACAGGCAAACCCAAAGGCGTTGTTCATACCACTGGTGGTTACAACCTCTACAGCCACATCACGACTAAGTGGATTTTTGATATCAAAGATACAGATATTTTCTGGTGTACTGCTGACGTGGGTTGGATTACGGGGCACAGCTACATAGTCTACGGCCCTCTGTCCAACGGTGCAACAACGCTAATGTACGAAGGCGCACCCCGCAGTTCCAATCCTGGATGTTTTTGGGATGTGATTGAAAAATACCGCGTCACTATTTTTTACACCGCTCCCACTGCTATCCGCACCTTCATGAAGATGGGAGAAGAACTGCCCAAAGCACGAGACTTGTCTTCTCTACGCTTGCTGGGGTCAGTGGGTGAACCAATTAACCCTACTGCTTGGATGTGGTACTACCATGTGATAGGTGGCGATCGCTGCCCGATTACCGATACTTGGTGGCAAACGGAAACCGGTGGAGTGATGATTGCACCTTTACCAGGAGCAACTCCTACCAAACCTGGTTCTGCTACCTTACCATTTCCTGGAGTCATTGCAGATGTGGTCGATTTAAACGGTAATCCCGTGGGTGAGAACCAAGGCGGATATCTGGTAATTAAGAATCCCTGGCCAGGAATGCTGCGGACAGTCTACCGCAACCCCGATCGCTATCGCAGCACCTATTGGGAGCATATCCCCCCTAAAGATGGTCAATACTTATACTTCACAGGGGATGGGGCACGCAAGGATCAAGATGGCTACTTCTGGATTATGGGTCGAGTAGACGATGTAATTAATATTGCCGGACACCGACTGGGGACAATGGAAGTTGAATCAGCATTAGTCTCTCATGCAGCAGTTTCGGAAGCTGCGGTGGTTGGTAGACCAGAGGAAATCAAAGGTGAAGAACTGGTTGCATTTGTTACCTTAGAAGAAGGGTATTCCCCGGGCGAAGAACTAGCAAAAGAATTGAAACAGCACGTTGTTCGGGAGATTGGGGCGATCGCTCGTCCGAGTGAAATTCGCTTCACCGATGCTTTACCTAAGACTCGTTCCGGTAAGATTGTGCGGCGCGTCCTCCGTGCCTTGGCAGCTGGTCAGGAGGTTGTGGGCGATTTGTCAACTTTGGAAGACCGTAGCGTAATCGGTCAATTGCGGGCAGGGACGTAAATTTTGATGGAGAGTACGCAGAAGACTTTGTGCCTTTGTGTCTTTGTGGTTCAAAAACAAATTTTATTAACCACCCTACTCTGCCTTGAGCCGCTGCGCGTCTACGGGTACTCTACCTTGAGCCGCCCACAAGGGGCGTCTATGCCAGTCCCCCTAAAGGCAGAAGCCTTCTGGGGGGCTGGACTCACCAAGACACTAAGACACCAAAGTTAATATCTCGTCTCGCTTGTTTGACAATCTCAAGAAAAAACCCTATCCTTAAAAGTGTATATACACGTAATTAGCAGAAGTGGAAACATCTCAATGTGATTTCACTCAAACAAGGTTGTGCGTTTGTGCCAATCTTCGTATGGCTACACGAGCAGTAACGCAACTTTATGACGATACTCTCAAGCCATTGGGTTTGCGTGGCACACAGTTCACTGTGCTAGCAGCTTTGATGCAGACGGGTTTAATAAAGTTGACTGACTTAACAAACGTGTTGTCTATGGATCGCACTACTCTCACACGCAACCTTAAACCCCTTGAGGAACAGGGATTGATTGAAATTACAGTTGGTGAGGATCGTCGTGAACGCCTTGTGTCACTGACTCCACAAGGTCGAGCGGTTGTGGCAGAAGCACTTCCTCTATGGGAGCAAGCCCAGACCAAAATGGTTCAGGGGTTAGGAGCAGAAGCCGCAAGTACCTTGCTTGCTCTCCTTGCCAATTCAACTCAAATTGCTCAAGGGGCTTAATTTTTTTCTCAAATATGTGTATGTACACTTTTTCCCAAAATTCTTGTATGTGTTCTGTGTTTTTTTGCCAAAAATTAGCAGAGGAAATCCAATAATGACAGACACACTCACCAAAATACCTGTCTATGTTGCAGTCGCGATCATCTTCACCGATCTTGCAGTTGGTATAGCGCTATGGCTTGGTGTTGCTCGAATTGTCAAGCGTCTTAATCTACCAGCAAACACACAGCGAATCACTGCGGTTCTCATGGCAGTAGTGCCAACAGCATGGTTGCTCTTAGCACCAACGCTGGCAGCTACTATGAATTCTTATGTGCCAGCTCTCCATCCTGGTGCTCCTACCATTGGCATGCTACCTCTGATTCTCATGCCTGTTGCGATCGGTTTACTGTTACTTCGTTCACGTACATGGCAAAATATTGTTGTAACAGCACCACAGCACTGGTTGATTGGGATTCAAATCTACCGAATCATTGGTATCGTATTTTTGCCATTGATGGTTTTGGATATTTTGCCTGCTTACTTTGCTATTCCAGCAGGTTATGGCGATCTAATCACTGGCTTACTTGCTCCACTAGTTGCTTATTGGGTTTGGAAACAAGGGAATGGCTGGCGCTACTTAGCAATCCTGTGGAATGCTATTGGTTTGCTAGATTTGGCGATCGCAGTAGGTATTGGTAGCGGTATTCTCTACAGCAACTTAAGTCACACTTTGTTTAATGAAAAAATTCTTGTTACTCAACCCTTCGCTTATTTTCCACTGTCGCTGATTCCGCTTTTCGTTGTTCCTATTGCAACTGTGCTGCATCTATATTCACTCATCAAACTAATTTTACAAGCACAAACCACAACAACTAAGTCTAATGCAGTTTCAGTGTTAACAACAGATGTGTAGTAATTCTCGCACATAGCCTTCTTTCACAACTATAGACTTTTTACAAAAGTCGGGAAAAGGAAAAAGGGTAAGGGTGAAAGGTATGAAAGTATCCTTTCCTCTTTCCCTGCAAGAGTGCAAACTCATTACTTAAAATATTTTCCTTCGCGATGTCAGCTTCAGTTATACCTGAGCATAGGTTGGTAGCCAGCCACCGGGAGGAGTCAGATCCAGGATATCCGGACGCTGGGAAGCACGGCCTGATAACAAGAAAATCTCTCCCTGATAAGCCCATACCCGCAGATCTGTCCATAGGGAAATGCTTTCATGGATATTTTCAGATTGTAGGAGAAATTTTGGCACTCTTTTCTGAGCAACATAGTGTTCCCCGCGCTTGAGTAACTTATGTAGGCGCGATCGCCCTACTTGAGCACCAGTAAGTACGCCACGACCTCCAAAACCATAAAGTGGCTTAAAGAAAAACTTTTCCTTCGTGCGGGCGATCGCCTCCAAATTATCTTCTCGGATCAGGTGAGTTTCGGGCACATGAGCGCTTAGCATAGTTCGTTCTTCGGGTTGAATAGCCAACTGTTCATCGCGATCGGGGAGAGACAAAAACTCTAGCAACCGTTTATCACTGCGGGTGGCATAAGTAAAAGGATTCGGGGCAACGTAGACTCTACCTTGAGTGTAGGCTGTTCGTAGAGGAGCAAAAACTTCCGCCTGCCACAAGAAATCTGTTGAGCGATTAACAATAAAACAGACCTCCTGCTCATCCCAAAGCAGTCGCCTGCCATCCCAGCTAATCTCCGCAGGCGAAGCGATTTCTGTTTGCCATCCCCGCTGTCGCCAGAGGTCGCGCATTAGGATCAGTTCTTGTCGAAACTTTCCTCGTTGCAGCGATTCCGCATCATCCAAAATCAGAAACAGACCATCAGGAAATTTCCCAAAGAATCTTCTGGCTTCTGCTTCCACTATGCCAGCCACTAACTCGCCGAAAGCAGAAAAATTTGGCGGTGGCTGGATGTCTGAGCGCTGTTTCAAGCCGGAAATGTCGTAGAATATCTGGTTAATTAATCCAGCAAAGAAAAGACCAGAGCCATTGTCATTGAATTCAATCAACTGCCAATCAGATGGATGTTCGGTTGGTAGATGGAAGTCCCAAGCACTGAAAAAGCAGACTTCTGGGCGTCGATGTCTGGTAATTTCCAGGCTATCAGCAGTCACCGCTGACTGCCAGGTGAGCCGTGTTGTCACTCGGTCAAATAAGCGGATGAATTCACGAATCTCTGCCAGTACTGATTTGGGTATTTCCTGATACCACGGCACAACGGAGAACTCTCCGGGAATCTGAGGCATCCCCGCTGTTTGAAGTGCTGCAAATAGCCTTTCTTTCAGCGTTGGCATGAGCGCTTTCTGGGAGTAGTGTACGCAGCTTTTCTATGATGGCGCTTTCAATACTTATGCCTGCTAACTTGCGTTGCTAATACTATTTGAGCATAAACATTAGCGATCGCTTTTCAGAATCGAACCACAGAAGACGCAGAGGTAACAGAGGAAGAGAGGAGAGGGTTATGTCGCTCATAGATTCACAGACGAATGCCTAGAAAGTGCTTACCAAATTGTATCTATCCCTAAAGCTAGGATTTTAGTATCACGAGTGACCAGTGGCACATTTAAATGAAGTGCTGTTGCTGCAATGATTCGATCTGGCATATCTGGTATCACGTCTCTCGGAATTTTACGGAGCATTTGTGCTACACCCAAATCCAGTGGCACAATCACAAAGCCAGTATCAGACTCCGATAAAGCCTGATTGAGCAACTCCAGTGCTATTTCTGGTATTCTTCCCCTTTCTACCAAATAGATCACTTCAATTAGGGAGATTGAAGCCACATAAATTGAGTAACCAGCATCAGTTGCCCGATCAAGAGCTTCAGCAGCATTGGTAGATAAGTTTTTTGTTCCCAGTAGATACCAGATCGCTGTGTGAGTGTCTGCCACCACCCCACTCATAAAATATTTTCCCTTGGGAAATTACCCCACATTTCACCTCGTGCCTCTGCAATATCGGCTTCAGTAATTTCAATTCCTAAGTTAGCCCAGAGTCCCTTGAGACTGCGACGAGGACGCTTGGGGATTGTCTTTTGCTGCAAGAACTCAGTAAACTCCAAAACTTGCTGTTGTTTATCTGGGGGTAGTGTCCGCAGCTTTTCTATGATTGCGCTTTCAATACTCATAGTTCTTAGCTTGTGTTGCTAATACTATTTGAGCATAAACAGTAGCGAGCGCTTTTCATCATTAAACTGCACAGATTCAGAGGGATATAACCGTCATTCTTGTGCCAACACTGAGTCCAAAATATTTTAATGGCTGTTCGGCAACCCAGATATTTCTATCAATCTCTCTAAGCATAGTCAATTCTACTCCCCAGCAACTAACAATTGGTCAACAGTCAGCTCTAACTCTGGAAAAGTCTGAGACCTAATGCGATCGCCACCCACAAACTCTACACCTTCGTATAGTTCCTCAACCAAAGTAAAAACGGTCACTTTGTTAGTTAGCGGATCTACGACCCAATACTCTGGAATTTCCAAAACATTATACTCAACCCGCTTAGCTCGATAATCTGCGGTCTTAGTAGATTCGCTGACAACTTCCACCACCAACACCGGAGGTAGTTCGTTAAGTTCGATAACAGCCTCTCGGTTTCTCAACTCTCGCCACTGGGACGAGGGAATAACCACCACATCTGGAATTCTCGATGTGTCCCATCTGCCAGCACGAGGGGAACGAACGCCAATAACCATTTGCTTGGATGTCCAGTCCAAACCTAGCCGTCGAATTTCAGCGCGAAACAGATCGTTGAGGTATTCGGCTATTGCCCCATGCTGTCCACTTCCAAGACTCATGGGAACCAGTTCTCCGTTAACCAGTTCGTAGCGAGTGTCAGTGCCATCATCATAATTTAGGTATTCTTCAAAGGTGAATTTTTTAGTGGGTGCTGGAGTTGTGGTCATGGCATCGCCCTTGTAGATATGCCTTTACTTGTATTATGTCCTTTGAATTACCCGCAATTTTCAGAGAACGCCACCCCTGTTTGGCTAACACCAAAGTTATCCTCCCTGCTTGCCCAAAATTTCCTGGACACCCTTCTAGTTCCTCACAACTTCCTCAAGTTTTCCTCTTAATCTCAAAGTAGAGCCAGGGAGTTGCACAATTGCGTAAAGATTTAATATTTAGGATTTAACTTTTGATTGCCGATCCCACTGATATTACTCTCGCCAAAGTCAAAAGGCTGAGGACAATGAAAACCAGAACTTTTGCAACTATAGATGGTAATGAGGCTGCTGCCCAAGTTGTTTACAAACTCAATGAAGTCATTGCGATTTACCCGATTACTCCCTCTTCACCAATGGCTGAGTGGGCAGATGCTTGGACTGCGGAAGGCAAACCAAACATTTGGGGTAGCGTTCCTACGGTAGTACAGATGCAGAGTGAGGGCGGTGTCGCTGGTGCAGTACATGGTGCTTTGCAAACCGGCTCACTAACCACCACATTTACAGCATCGCAGGGATTGTTGCTGATGATCCCGAATATGTACAAAATTGCTGGAGAATTAACTCCTACAGTTTTTCATGTTGCTGCGCGATCGCTCGCCGCCCAAGCCCTCTCCATTTTTGGCGATCACAGCGATGTGATGGCAACTCGTGCCACTGGCTTTGCGATGCTGTGCGCCGCCTCACCGCAAGAAGCCCATGATTTTGCTTTAATTTCTACGCGGGCAACCCTAGAATCACGAGTGCCTTTTGTGCATTTCTTCGATGGCTTTAGGACTTCCCACGAAATTAACAAAATTGAACTGCTAACAGAAGAAGATTTACGCAGCTTTATCCCGGATGAGTTAATACTCGCCCATCGTTCTCGTGCACTCACGCCCGACAAACCCGTACTGCGCGGTACAGCACAAAACCCTGATGTTTACTTCCAGGCTAGGGAAACCGTCAATCCTTATTATTTGGCTTGCCCAGACATCACCCAGAAAGTTATGGACGAATTTGCCGCCATGACTGGGCGACAGTACAAACTATTTGAATACCACGGCGATCCCACTGCTGAAAGAGTCATAGTTCTAATGGGTTCCGGCTGCGAGGCAGTGCATGAAACCGTAGATTACTTAAACGCCCGAGGTGAGAAAGTTGGTGTGGTAAAAGTGCGGCTATATCGTCCTTTTGATGCTAAGCGGTTTGTCGCGGCTTTACCAGAAACGACAAAAGCGATCGCAGTTCTCGATCGCACCAAAGAACCAGGCGCAGCTGGCGAACCATTATATGTGGATGCAGTCACTGCCCTGACAGAAAACCCGATCCCCAATGCCCAATCCCCCATGCCCAAAATCATTGGTGGTCGCTACGGTCTATCTTCTAAAGAGTTCACACCAGCGATGATTAAAGGCATTTTCGACAATCTTGCTGCTAGTGAACCCAAAAATCACTTCACCATCGGCATCAACGATGACATTACCCACACCAGCTTAGATTACGATCCTGACTTCAGCATTGAACCAGATAACATCGTGCGAGCCATTTTTTACGGCTTGGGTTCCGATGGCACTGTCGGAGCTAACAAAAACTCGATTAAGATTATTGGCGAAGAAACAAACAATTACGCCCAAGGCTACTTCGTCTACGACTCGAAAAAATCAGGTTCCCTTACAGTTTCCCACCTGCGCTTTGGTTCCCAACCCATCCGTTCTACTTACTTAGTGAATCAAGCCAACTTTGTCGCTTGTCACCAGTGGGGATTTCTGGAACAGTTGGATATGCTCTCACATATCATCTCCGGTGGTACTTTCCTGCTGAACAGTCCCTACAAACGGGAGGAAGTTTGGAGCCACTTACCGCGATTGGTGCAAGAGCAAATTATCCAGAAGCGGCTGAAGTTCTATGTAATTAACGCCTATAAAGTCGCCCGTGAAGCAGGTATGGGCGGACGGATTAATACGGTGATGCAAGTCTGCTTTTTTGCCTTATCTGGCGTTTTACCACGAGAAGAAGCGATCGCAGAAATTAAGAAATCCATCCGCAAAACCTACGGCAAGAAAGGTACTGAAATTGTGCAAATGAACCTCAACGCTGTAGATCGGACACTGGATAATCTCTATGAAGTCCAAGTTCCCGAACTTGCTGATAGCAACATCGAACAGCGTCTAGCCGTACCCGACACTGCACCCGCTTTTGTACGGGAAGTTCTGGGTAAGATGATTGCTAAGTGTGGCGATGAACTGCCAGTGAGTGCTTTGCCTGTGGATGGTACTTATCCCACAGGCACGGCAAAATGGGAAAAACGCAACATTGCCCAAGAAATACCCGTTTGGGACCCAAATGTCTGTGTACAGTGCGGCAAGTGCGTGATGGTGTGTCCGCACAGCGTCATCCGCAGTAAGGTTTACGAACCGCAAGAGTTAGAAAATGCACCATCTACGTTTAAGAGTACGGATGCTAAAGACCACGATTGGAAGGATTTGAAGTTCACGATCCAAGTGGCAGCAGAAGATTGTACGGGTTGCGGTATTTGCGTAGATGTTTGTCCAGCGAAGAATAAAGCCGAACCACGCCGCAAGGCAATCAATATGGAACCGCAAATGCCATTGCGGGCACAAGAACGAGAAAATTGGGATTTCTTCTTGAGTCTTCCTAATCCTGACCGACGGGAGTTAAAGCTCAATCACATCAACCAGCAGCAGATGCAAGAGCCATTGTTTGAATTCTCTGGTGCTTGTGCTGGTTGTGGCGAGACACCGTATATTAAACTGGCGACGCAGTTGTTTGGCGATCGCATGATTGTTGCTAACGCTACTGGCTGTTCTTCTATCTACGGTGGTAACTTGCCAACTACACCGTGGACGCAAAACGCCGAAGGTAGGGGCCCGGCATGGTCTAACTCGCTATTTGAAGATAACGCCGAATTTGGTTTGGGTTTCCGGATTTCGATTGACAAACAAGCAGAAATCGCAGGCGGATTGCTGCAACAATTGGCGACCGAAGTAGGTGAGGAACTGGCAAATAGCATCCTTAACGCCAAACAAAAAGACGAAGCAGATATTTGGGAACAACGGGAACGAGTAGAATTACTGAAACAACGGTTAGATGAAATTCTGGCAAATGTAGAGACGTTGCATGCAACATCTCTAAAATCCAAAATTCAAAATCTCAGATCTCTTGCCGATTACCTGATCAAGAAGAGTATCTGGATGATTGGTGGTGACGGTTGGGCTTATGATATTGGCTTTGGTGGACTAGATCATGTCTTAGCTAGCGGACGCAACGTAAATATCCTGGTTCTTGATACTGAGGTATATTCCAACACTGGTGGGCAGATGTCCAAAGCAACGCCCAAAGCAGCAGTGGCGAAATTTGCCGCTGGTGGTAAACCTGCTGCCAAAAAAGACTTGGGCTTAATGGCGATGACTTACGGAAACGTCTACGTTGCCAGCGTAGCAATGGGCGCACGAGACGAACACACGCTCAAAACGTTCCTCGAAGCGGAAGCGTATGAAGGCCCATCATTAATTATTGCCTACAGCCATTGTATCGCCCACGGTATCAACATGAGTACGGCGATGCAGAATCAAAAAGCCGCTGTAGACTCAGGTCGCTGGCTGCTGTATCGGTTCAACCCTGACCGAATCAAGTTGGGTGAAAACCCACTGCAACTCGACTCTCGCACACCGAAGATTCCGGTAGAACAATCGATGTATCTGGAGAATCGCTTTAAGATGTTGACCAAGAGCAAGCCAGAAGAGGCAAAGCGGTTACTAGAAGAAGCACAGCAAGATGTGAATACTCGCTGGCAAATGTACCAATATTTGGCAGCACGGCATCTAGAGAAGTTCAATGGTCATAATGGTGAAGCCAAAAATACAGGCGATCTCAAAGATTTGGTATCTGGGTAATTGTTGAGGTTTGTAGTTAGTGCTGTCTTCACTAAAGCACCAACTACGAACTCATCAAATCAATCTTGATAGATTAGCAGTTTTGGAGAAAGACAATGGACTTAACTACTACTTATATGGGGATGACATTGCGATCGCCACTTGTGCCATCAGCATCCCCGCTTTCCGAAGATATTGATAACATTAAACGCATGGAAGATGCGGGTGCGGCAGCAGTGGTGATGCATTCGCTGTTTGAAGAACAGATTACCCTGGAACGCTACGAGCTGCACCATCACCTCACCTATGGTACTGAAAGCTTCCCCGAAGCCCTGACCTATTTTCCCGAACCAGCAAACTTCCGTGTCGGGCCAGAAGAATACCTCAACCACATCCGTAAGGCGAAGGAAAAGGTAGGAATCCCTATTATTGCGAGTCTGAATGGTTCCTCTGTTGGTGGCTGGACTGACTACGCCAGACTGATCCAGCAAGCAGGAGCATCAGCAGTAGAATTAAATATTTACTACGTTCCTACTGACATAGAACTGACGAGCGAACAGATTGAGCAAACCTATATTAACATTCTCCAAGCAGTAAAAGCCGCAGTTACTATTCCTGTAGCCGTCAAGCTGAGTCCGTATTTTACCAACATGGCAAATATGGCGAAGCGTTTGGACAATGCAGGAGCTGATGGTTTGGTGCTGTTCAATCGCTTTTACCAACCAGATATCAACCTCGAAAACTTGGAAGTGCAACCAAATGTGCTTTTAAGCACTCCCCAGGCAATGCGTCTACCCTTGCGCTGGGTCGCCATTCTTTATGGTCGCATCAATGCCAGCCTAGCTGCTACTAGTGGTATTCACAACGCCCGGGATGTGTTGAAGATGCTGATGGCAGGAGCAAACATTACCATGCTTTGTTCCGTATTATTACGTGAGGGCATCAATCACATTCGGTGTATTGAACAGGAAATGCGTACGTGGATGGAAAAACACGAATACGAATCTGTACAGCTACTGCAAGGGAGCATGAGCCAGAAAAACTGTCCCGACCCCAGCGCTTTTGAGCGATCGCAGTACATGAAAGCGCTGCAAACGTACAAACCAGAATGGGAGCGCATGTATGAGTCATCTTATTATCTAGGTTAGTACTGTTGCTTTGCTCCTACATCCCTGCCCACACCCTTGATTTTTCGTCTGGCTGCATAAGTTCTATAAATATTGGAGGTCTATATGTTTAAAAAGATTTTAGTTGCGTTGGATCGCTCGGAAATGAGCAAGCAGGTTTTTGAACAAGGGTTGGCTTTGGCCAAGATGACTGGAGCCAGCTTAATGCTGCTACACGTTTTATCTGTGGAGGAAGAGGGCAGTCCCTATGTGCCGATGTTTTCCAATTTTAACTACTATTCGGGGATGTCGGAGCAAGCCTGGGAAGTTTATCAACAGCAGTTGGAAACGTGGAAAAATCAAGGTGTAGAGATATTGCAACATTTGAGCGCTCAAGCAAATACAGCAGGCGTCAACACTGAATTTAGACAAATGCTTGGCAGTCCTGGTCGAGTGATTTGTGACTTAGCTGGTAATTGGGGTGCTGACCTAATTGTCATTGGGCGTCGAGGTCACTCTGGTCTGACAGAATTATTCCTTGGCAGTGTCAGTAACTACGTCCTTCACCATACTCCCTGTTCGGTTCATGTTGTGCATCTTGCCGTTAGTGCCAAAGATGGTGAAACGGTAAAATAAACTACAAGTGCTTCCACTTCCAGCTAAGTATGGCTTTGCGTAAATCGTAGTGTTTTTAAACGCAGAGGAACGCGGAGTCAGCGCGGAGGCACGCGGAGTTTTTATGAGTTTAATTCGTAATGAATTTGTGAAATTATTTACTAAGTAAAAAGCGTATGTAAGTAAGGACTGGTTGTTACACATTGCACATCAATAAGCAAATAAAAATGAAATCCTCTCGCCCTCTTTCACTCTCTCATCCTAGTGGTGATAAACGCTTTAAGATGCTGGACGCGACGATGAAGCGTCATCAGTATCAGCAAGATGCTCTGATTGAAATTCTACATAAGGCACAAGAACTATTTGGCTTCTTAGAGAACGATTTATTACTTTACATTGCCCATAGCCTGAAACTGCCACCCAGCCGGGTTTATGGTGTGGCTACTTTCTATCATTTGTTTTCACTCGCACCCAAGGGCAAGCATACCTGTGTGGTGTGTACGGGTACGGCTTGTTACGTCAAAGGCGCTCCGGAAATTTTGGCAAATCTGGAAAAGTCTGCTCACATTCACGCTGGAGAAACTACACCAGATGGTCAAGTATCTGTTTTAACAGCGCGATGTTTGGGTGCTTGTAGTCTTGCACCTGCTGTGGTTTTTGATGGCACAGTGTGTGGTTATCAAACCCCTGAGTTAGTCCAAGAACGCATTCAAGGATGGTTGCAGGAGTAGAGCGATCGCCTCATCTCAAATCCGATTAATCACTTACTGCATCTATGCCTCACTCTCCCAACTTGGGAGAGAGGATGAAGTTTTTCATGTATGGTGGTGAATTTTTTTCATCGCGACTGCCTTCTCAAAACTACAGCACACATTCAGGAAACTGCCGCTTCAATGCTGGAAATACCGGACACGGTGCTGAAGATTGTAAATTCTCTGGTTTACTCCAAGTAAAGGGTGCTTTTTGGGCAGCAGACATCCACAATAGGCGTTTTGCCCGTGTCATAGCGACGTAGAGCAAACGATACTCTTCAGCGGTTTTCAAGTATTTTGCTTGTTCCCAAGCTTGGGTAACATCCGGTAAACTCGATTGACTGTGGAGAGCGGCGCGAATTTGAGCGCGAGCAACTTCTGATAAAGTAAAATCGCCCAAAAACTGACTTTGGGGAGGAACCCAAAACCTACCAGGTATCAAGCTTTCATGAAGAAAGGGGAGAAATACGTAATCCCAGTCTAACCCTTTGGCTTTGTGCATGGTGATAATTGTCAGCTGACCGCGACGGGTATAACGGGCTTCTAAGTCTTCTGTTTCTACAGGTTCAAATCTTTCAGAACTGACAATTTCACTGAGTACGCCCAGCATGTTTGCCATCGCGGTATTACCAGCCATCTGCAAGTTTACTCTTTCTGCAAGTTTGTCAGCGGTTGCCAGTTCTGCTTGGTCGTAATTTAATGCTAGAGCCAGGAAGGAAATTAGCTGATACAAAGGCAATTCCATCCGAGCGCGAAGTAAACTGCGACATATGTGTGCGGCTTTTTGCACTGGTTCTGGCTGGGGTGTAGACAAAGGGCCGGGATACAAAAATTCTTCTGGTACAGAAGCGAGGGCATTGAGGTCTTGAGTAGGAATTAACTGACGCTCTACAAACACTTCTAGGGCAGCTTTCAAATAGTCAGGGGAATGAGGGCGATCGCAAAATTGCAGCAATGCCAAAATTTCCTGGGGTACATGGGAGTGGCGATCGCGTTCTCCCACATCATAAAGTAAAATTTTATGCTCTTTGCATGTTGATGTCAGCGCTTCTGCCAACCACCTTCCTTGGCGGTTCTCCCTGACTAAAATCGCTGCACTGACACTAGTTGGATCTTGAGCAAATAACTGGACAATCCTCTGGGATAGCAATTCAACTGTGTGATGAATGTCACGTGGTGTGTAAATTTCCAGTCCTCTTCCCACTGGTTGCGGATTAGCATCGGGTTGGGGATCGTCGGGGTCAACAAGGCGAATTGTTTGAGGACGAAACGGTAATAGTCCTTTGTCATTAGTCATTTGTCCTTTGTTATTTACAGATGACGGATGACTAATGACTAATGAGGAATAGCTATTCACCCACCCGAGAACAAAATTGGCAGCATCAATGATAATTTTGGTACTGCGACCGGCTTGATCCATTGTTGCCAGTCGTTGTTGAGTGTTGCATTCTTCGCAAAACTGGCGGAAATAGATCGGGTCTGCTGGAGTAAAGGTGGAGTTAATCGCTTGGTTGGGATCGCCAACGCGCACTAGGTTGATTTTGGATTTTGGATTACCCTGCGGAAAGCCGCTGTCGCGTCTATGGATTTTAGATGAGGAAATTTCCCCCCCTCCTCCTCTCTCCCCCTCCCCCTCTCCTTCTTCTGGGTCGGTGGCGAGAATTTCTAGTAGTTTGGTTTGTAGTGGGCTAGAATCTTGGGCTTCGTCTTCAAAAACTGCGAAAACTTGGTTTTGCTCAATTCTGCGGGCGCTGGGGTTTGCCAGAACTCGCAGGGCGGCTAAAATCATGTCATCGTAGTCAATAAATTCACGCGATCGCATCAAATTTTGATATTGCTCGTATAACCCAGCGGCAACGCTTAAGATTGCATATTTATCGGTGGTTTGTTCACTTAAGTGTCGCAAATCTTCTGGTGACATCCCAGAACTTTTTGCCTCATGAATCACAGTAGTTGCCAAGTCTGGTAATACTTCGGTTCGCAATACTGACTGGCGACGCAACCTTTCTGTTTCTTCTCCGTCAAATTGGATACCTTCTAATAAGCGAGAATAACGTCCTGGATGGCTAGCAATCCATTGTTCTACCGCAGTACGAATGAAGCGGTGACTTTGAGTAGGGGTAATTAATGTGACATTTTCTAACTGCAAGCCCGATAAATTGGGATGGCGACTGGCAATGTTTAAAGCCAAACCGTGCAGCGTATGCACAACGAAACCAGTCTGAGGTAAGGATAAATTGTCACGCAAATATTTGCGGATTTTAGCTTTGATATTGGCAACAGCAGAACGAGTAAACGTCACAACCACCAACTGTCGGCGTTCAGACGAACGCGAAGAAGCTGAACGCTGATACTGACGAGCGATCGCAATAGCTGCCGCCGCTGCCATTCCCGTAGATTTACCAGCACCAGGAACAGCAGAAACAGCCAATGGCCCCGAATGCCAATCAGCCATTGGTTGCTGTCCAAGACGCAGGCTATTACGGATGCTCAAAATAGCATTTTCTCTAAGCAAAGACGAAGGTAACTGAGGATAGACTTCTATTGGATGAGATTCTTGAGGCACTGGATATGTAAAATGATTGTCTTACACTTAAAATTTTAGATTTTGGATAAAAAAAGTAGTTAGTAGATAGTGGTTAGTGGTTAGTGGGTAATCATCAACAACTGACCATTGACTAATGACCATTGACTAATGACCATTGACTAATGACTAATCGCAGATTTTCTCTACATTATCTGAGCTTAACTGGGATCATCGCAGTTGGTGCTATGCTGCGCTTTGCCAATTTGGACTTAAAACCGCTGTGGATGGATGAGGTAATTACTGCCATTTTCAGTTTAGGTAAACAATACAGTGACGTGCCTCTAGACGTAGTTTTTCCCCTAGAGCAATTGCAGGATATTTTTACTTACCAGCCTAGGGTAAGTTGTTCTCAAATTGCCCACACCATAGCTAACCAGTCTACTCATCCACCACTGTTTTTTTGCTTGATGCACACTTGGTTGGGGTGGCTAAGTCTTTTGGGAAAAGATTGGGTGATGAAATTGCGATCGCTACCTGCCTTATTTGGTGTAAGTGCGATCGCGGCTATCTACTGTGTCAATCGTCTTGCTTTCTCTAAGGCGGCGGCGCTAACCGCTGCTATGTTAATGGCAGTTTCGCCTTTTGCTGTTTACCTTTCCCAAGAAGCTAGGCACTACACCTTACCCATGCTGCTAATAACTTTATCTTTATTGGGATTGGTGCAAATCCAGCAAGATATTTTTCAGCGGCAAAAGCTAAGAATTCGGGTTTGGCTAGCATGGACAATTACTAATATTATCGGTCTTTATATTCACTACTTTTTTGTTCTTGCCTTCATTGCTGAAGTTGGAACATTATTTGTTTTGATGTACTATTCAACCATTTTGAGTAACAACAATAAATTAGAAATTAAAACGCAGAGCACAGAAGAATTTTCATCTATTGATTGTGAGCAAATTTCATCGCCAATTATATTAAAGCCACGTCAAATATGGCTGGCATTAATTATATCTATCAGTGCAGTTGCCTTCAGCTTCTTGCCTTGGCTACCAGTGCTAGTAAGTAATTACGAGCGTCCAGAAACTGACTGGCTTGATCCTCCTTATCACATTGCCCCATTTTATCAAACTTTAATCAACTGGGTATTAATGGTAATTGCTCTACCTGTAGAAAAGCAGTCACTATTTATTAAAGTTATATCTGTTTTATTAATGCTTTTTTTTGCTATTTGGGTTGGTTGGCTAGTCTACAAAAAACTAAAACAAATGTGGTGTAAGCAAACAACTCATCTGAGCACAATCACACTTTTAAGTTTCTTAAGTATTATTTTATTAGAATTTTTTGTCATTGCCTATTTGTTACAAAAAGACATTACTACAGTCCCACGCTATAACTTCGTCTACTATCCTAGCTTCTGCGCGCTCATCAGTGCCAGCCTGACAAAATTTAAAAATACCTCGCAGGAAACCACTCTATCAGTTTCTACAAAACTAAAAATACCTTACGCATGTCTACAAAATTATCAACTCTCTACTATCTTAATCGTTGGCTTTATTAGTAGTATTTTTGTTATTTGTAATTTGGTTTTTCTAAAACCATATGAGCCGGAAAAAGTTGCTCAAAATATGAACCAAGACCCCTCTATGCCACTAATGGTTGTAGTGGGATATAAAAATTATCAGGATGTAGCATTGGGTTTGAGTTTTGCTCTGGCACTGGAAAAAGTTAGAAGTGAGAAAGTAGGAGAGTGGGAGAGTGGAGAAAAAAACCAAATTTCCAATTCCAAATTCCCAATTTCCAATTCCCAACTTCCATCTTCTGATTTTGCATTTTTCAAGCAAGCACCTGATTTTGGCTCTGTTTGGCAAAAACTTTCTCAATTGCCTCCGCCCACAACAAATCAATTAAATTTATGGGTTGTTGCTCCTGGACTTAAACGCCGAGATTATCCTCAGCAGCTGGCATTTTCACAAACTACCATTTGCACTAAAGATACAGCTCAGCATTACCGCGTTGGCATTCCTTATCAACTGTATCGATGTGGGGGAAGTGTGGGAAATGGGGGAGTGAAACAGGGGAAGAGTGGGCATTGATTGGGCATTGGAAATAACCAGCAACCAACAATCAACCACCAACCACTAACTACTAACCTCCAACTACCAACCACCAACCACTAACTATTCATCAATTTGCCAAGAATCTTTTGTAAATTCCTCATCTAGAATTTTCTTCGGTCGCACAATCACAATAATTCGCCCCAATATGGGTAATTCCGGCGCAGTTTCAAACCACTGAAAATCTAATTCTCCGGAGTTGTCTACCACAAAGTAGCTGCCAGATTCCCATTGGCGTTGGGCGCGATCGATAACGATCATGACTGGTTCTGGGGTATTTTGTGTTTGGGCTGGTAGGCGATCGCTATTGCCCAAAATCACTATCGGATTTTCTGCACTCAATACTGCTTGCCAACCCGGTAAAGGAACCCAAGCTTGCTCTCCGGCAAACTTGACCATGCGAAATGGGCCAATTTCTTCTACGAGTGGAACCGCTTTTAGGTCTTTTGGTGTTAAGGGCAACTCTCCTACCACTGGTACAAGGCGGGGCATTTCCTCCGCTGATTCCAGTCTGTAAAAGGGCAAGGTTGGTGCAGGTCGCTTAGGCTCAACGGTAAAATCTGTGAGTAATTGTTCGATTTGTTTCCTTGCTGTTTGCGTGTGAGCAAATTTTAGACCCCTGGCAATTAAACGCGATCGCACTTGAAAATCTGAGTTTTGCCGAGCAAGTTTCCAGCATTGATAGGCAACTGCATCCCCTGGATGATTGGAAAACCCTTCTGGCAAGTTACGGAAACGTGAGAAATCCTTGACTGCCTTAGCAATTTCCCTTGCCTCGTCAGCATCAAGTTTATGTTGAAAGGTGAGTGTGGCGGTAGCAGCCCGTTCTTCTTGAGTCAGTAGGCGCAGTTCATACAAAACATCACTTCCACGCTGTGAATAATGCGACAGCACGTCTTGTGATGCTCCTACCTTTTCTATGGAATTGTAGACTTGTGCACCGACAATGACTTGATTTTGTTGTATTGGCTCAAAGCCTGTTGCTTCAAAAATGGTTTGGGTATTGTAGCCTACTTTTTGTAAATAGGCGCAAGCTTGCCCCCATTCCACCCAATTGCCTTGTTTTTGTCGCAGCTTGAGCAGCAACTGTTGAGCTATATCATTTTGATCGTTGTCGTTGGAACTTTGAGCGTTGGGTGGTAGGTCAGTCATAATATCTCAGCAACTTCAAGGCAATGCTATTTTTCCGACTTCTGCAAGAAGTCCAGATACTTCAGTACCAAGTATCTATTTTAGGGCTGATGCTGCACTGACTCGATAGAAGAAATGTATTGGGTATTGGGAATTGGGGATTGGGGATTGGGGATTGGGGATTGGGGATTGGGTAAAAACAAGTCAAAAGCATGCCCAAGGGGCGCAGCGAAGGGTTAAAAGCTAAAAGTAAAAAGAAAGAATTTTTTCTTTTACCTTTTTACTTTTTACTTCTCCAGTCCCCTTGCCCGATGACCCTTGCCCCATGCCCCAGTCCCCAGTCCCTCTCAATTGCTCTAGCAGGAAGCAAAATTATGAGTTATGAATAAAAAAGACTTTTAATAATAGAATTAGCTACGTAATTACTCGTAGAAAGCAAATATTGAGAATTCCCGATTTTTCTAATTTTACTGACCAAAAGATGATTGAAGCAAAGATTACCAAAGCAGTAACAACAGCTACTAATTGAATGTTTTCAATTAGGATTGGTATGGAATATAACAAAATGGTTAACATTTAAAGGAATTTTCTATGAATAATCCCATTCCCGAACTTGATAAAATCCGTCATCAGTTGATGACTCTAGAAAAATCGAAAAAACAAAAAATTCTGGTAGTTGATGATGAGCCAGACAATCTGGATCTGTTGTATCGCACTTTCCGGCGGGATTTTCATGTCCTGAAAGCGGATAGTGGTATCAACGCCCTGCAAGTATTGGCAGCAGAAGGGGAAGTAGCCGTAATTATCTCCGATCAGCGGATGCCGGAAATGAAGGGAACTGAGTTTCTCAGCAAAACAGTACCCCAGTTCCCGAATACAGTCAGGATTATCCTTACGGGTTTTACTGATATTGAAGACCTAGTAGAAGCGATTAATGCTGGGCAAGTCTATAAGTATATTACCAAGCCTTGGGACCCTGGGGAATTGAAGGCTGTGGTGCAAAGAGCAGCGGAAACCTACGATTTACTCAAGCAACGTACAGAAGAGTTGCGTCGTGCCAATGCCCAGATGGCACTGTTGACTGTCTTAGTACAGGTTTCTCAGCAGGCCTCTAGTTTAGAGGCTATTTTAAATCCAATTGCTACAGCATTTGGTGAAAGTTTTGCAGTAGATGGGTGTATTTTACAAATAGTAGAAGATAATCACCTTGTTGCCACTCAGGGTACTTACAGTAGTGCTGGTACTGTAGAAAACTGGCTGGCGATCGATCCATTAACTAGTGAAGCGATCGCCACCGGGCAAATGCAAGTCTCAGTCAATGTTCCTAAAGATGAAAAACTTGCTGGTGTTGCCCACTACACAGATACTGGTATAGAGGCACATTTAATTATCCCAATCACCTACGTAGGTAAAGTGTTGGCGGTGTTGTCTTTACAGTGGAAAAAACCCTGCTCTTTGAGAGAAGACGAACTTAAGCTGATTCATTTATCAGCGCAACTAGTAGCAACCGTCCTCAGTTGCACTCGCTACCATCAACCAGTCAATGTTTGATAGTCATTTGTCATTTGTCATTTGTCATTTGTCCAAAGTTAACAGTCCATTCACTCTTGACTATTTACCAATGACCATTGACCATTAACCAATGACTAATGACCAATGACCATTGACCAATGACTAACGATATTCGCAACATTTTTGACCGTATCGCCCCTGTTTATGACCAATTGAATGATTGGTTGAGCTTGGGACAACACCGAATATGGAAAGAAATGACGGTAAAATGGAGCGAAGCCAAAGCCGGAGATACTTGCTTGGATTTGTGTTGCGGTAGTGGTGATCTAGCCTTCCGGTTGGCACGGCGTGTAGGAGCAAGTGGAAAAGTGTATGGGGTAGATTTTTCACTTGCACAGTTAGAAATAGCTAAACAACGCTCTCAAAGTCAATACCCCACTCCCTCTATCACTTGGGTAGAAGCTGACGTGCTGAATTTACCCTTTGAGGACAATAGATTTGACGCCGCCACAATGGGTTATGGTTTACGAAATGTAACAGATATTCCTCGCTGTTTAAAAGAACTACACCGTGTTCTCAACAATGGAGCCAAAGCTGCGATTTTAGATTTTCATCGTCCCAAAAATTCAGCTGCTAGAACCTTTCAGCAATGGTATCTGGACAATCTCGTTGTCCCAATTGCCCAGCATTTGGGTTTAAAAGAAGAATACGCTTATATCAGTCCCAGCTTAGACCGCTTCCCCTCTGGCCAGAAACAAGTAGAAATAGCTCGTCAAGTTGGTTTTGCAGCGGCCACACACTACACCATTGCGAACGATATGATGGGAGTGCTAGTGGTAACAAAAGCTTAATAGTTATTAGTTGTTTGTTGTTCGTTGTTTGTTGTTCGTTGTTTGTTGTTCGTTGTTTGGAAAGACTACTGTACGTGCGGGTTTAGCCATGATATTTTTAGTCTTCAATGACGGGATATCTACACAAACCCGCCCCTACCAACCACCAACTACCAACAACTAACCAATGACTAATGACTAATGACTAATGACTAATGACTAATGACTATTGACTAAATGAGTTTCGATTGGTCTCATCTTTGGCTGTATGTATCTCCCCCAATCTTGGGTGGAATAATTGGCTATTTCACAAACGATATAGCCATTAAAATGTTATTTCGTCCATACCGAGCAATTTACATCGGTGGACGAAGGATTCCTTTCACCCCTGGATTGATTCCCCGCAACCAAGAACGCCTTGCGAAGAATATCTCTAATACGATTATGGGGTCGCTGCTCACACCAGAGGAATTACAAAATCTGGCGCGGCGACTCTTACAAACAGAACGCGTACAAGCGGCTATTCTTTGGTTGCTGCGAATGGCAATTGACCAAGTCAAATCCGATAAGCAGCAAAAAACTGCCAAGATTGTGGCAGGAATTTTGCGGGATTTGTTAGGAGAATCATTACCGCGTCTGTTGAAAGTTTTAGCACGACGAGAAGAATTTTTAGAAGCACAAATAAATCAAATTTTCGATCAAATATTGCTGGAATTTCAACTGAGTGAAGACCAAGCCTCTCGCCTTGCTGATTGGCTGTTAGAAGTAGTTTTACCGCCAGATGTAATTCGGTTAGCAATAATTGATTTATTGACCGATCGCACAATCCAAACTCTTGATGAAAGCTTTCGGGAAAAAACCAGCGGTACTTATTGGGTAGTGGCAAATTTGTTTGGCTTACGCAACACTTTAACCCGCTTTCGGACTTATTGCTTGGATGAGAAAGAAGCAACCAATGAACGTTTGCGGGATTGGATTAAAGATTTACAAGTGCGCGATCGCATCAAGAATTTACTTCAAAGTTTAGCTTTACAAAACCTGCCCATAGGTACTGTTCGTCAATTGCGAAAGACCACACGTGAAAGCGTTCGCCAATACCTGCAAACACGCGGTGGTGAAATGCTGCAAGGATTTAGTGAGTCAGTTAACTGGGAAAATATTGCCGTATTGCTAGTTAATCGCCTTAGCAGTTCACCTGTTGTTAGTTCTTCTTTAGAAGTAGTGAGTCAAGAATTGGCTCTGATCTTAGAGCGATATTTGGAAAGAGATTTAGAAGCAATTGTTGCTCAAGTTATTCCGATTTTGTCAATTGACCAGGTGATTGTTGAGCGCGTAAAATCAACTTCACCAGCTGATTTAGAAGCAGCTATTGAAGGAATTGTCAAAAATGAATTGCAAGCGATCGTGACCTTAGGCGGTGTTTTAGGTTTTATCGTTGGGTTATTTCAAGTAGTATTTATTTTCCTCAGTCAACAATAGTTTGATATTTCTGGTCTATTCGCCTCGAAAACCTATTTCAAAGCAAGCCACATCCTGCTGCTAAGTAGGTCAACATAATTAAACGTTAAATATCTTGTATTTTCTACGGGCAGGCAGGATGCTCACCCCACAAGAGCTTTAACCGGCATTGTTTTTAGTCTATTTATGCTTTTCTACTTAGTTACCTTCAATAACTTGTTCGAGAAACAGTAGAATTAGTAAATTTGCATATGCCGCAAAGCTAGTTTGGAATCATCAAGCGTGAAAATAATGGATGATTATTTAGATAGATGAAATTATATTTCACATTATACTCTGGATAGATGTTTTCAATTGAATTTGAAACATAGGGAAAATAAAAATTTATTTTTATAAATAATTATGAGAAGGATTTAATCCAGTTTTTGAAATCACATTAATAATGTATGACGAATGAATAGGTATTTATTCTTAGCTGTTAACTCTAACCACAGAATTATTTTTTAGGAAAAAACTGCATTTTTTACTGGAAAATTTACTCTCTTAGAAAGAGGATTATCCAATTTTAACTTTCTAAATTAGACGTAGATATAAGAGGGCAGCTAACAGATTGAAGAGATTCTATAATCCCCCTCTTTTTGAAAAAAATAAAACGTAAAAAATGCACTGAACAGGAGATTTATTATGTCAGACACAAGTAAACGTGGATTTGCATCAATGGATGAAGATAAGCAGCGTGAAATTGCCAGCAAAGGCGGAAAAGCTGCTCATGAAAAAGGAACTGCACACGAATTTACATCTGAGGAAGCTAGAGAAGCTGGTCGCAAAGGTGGAGAAACTACAAGCCAAGACCGAGAACACATGGCAGAAATCGGTCGTGAAGGTGGTAAGCAATCCCACAGAAGCGATCGCAATGAAGATGAAAACAATCAAGAGGAAGAAGGAAAGGGAACTTAAGGTGGTAGCCGCGAGCAACATGCTAAAGCAGGACAACAAAGCCACAAGAATAAATAAGTAAATCAATTTAAAGAAGTTTAACCCACACACTCCCGGTTTCTACAAGAAACCGGGTTTCTTACATAGCAGGGGCGTTGGAATAAAGCGATCGCACGATCAGTATGCGACACTACAAACGATAACCCTCAGTAGCAACGATTTTTCAACAACCATGCGCTGAAAGGATTTGACTAAATTCTGCGAACTGCGGAAGCCACAAAAGCACAGAGAAATAAAATACATGATGTCCTAGCTGTTGCTCGTATTGTCATCCGCATTCCCTGCTCATCTATGCCATCTGCTTTGCGGTTGACTTTGGGAGTTGGCGATCGCTCAGTCGAGAAAGCTGAGCCTGTTGATAATTAGTACTCCACCACACTAATTTTGATAGGTTTGTAGTGTAGACGCTCGTAAGAGCGGCTTCCCGAAGGGTGGGCTTTAGCCCTCATTTAAGCAGCAAGCGTGCTTACTACAAACTTCCTTAGCCTGTCATAATCCTTGTGGCAAACCACTAGGGAAATAAAGATTTTGGCGTTGCTGAATCAAGATATGAATTTACAATTCACGGGTATGTAGAGACGTAGCATTGCTACGTCTCTACAATGATTTGGCATCGAACTACAAAAATGTATGCACACATAATT
>NZ_JACAEU010000169.1:0-64831 GCF_013388695.1 Fischerella sp. | reverse complement strand
GCCAACCAGCCACAGCAACCAGAAACTCCACCAATTAATGACTCAACTGGGAGTCCCAACCCAGCCAACCAGCCACCGCAACCAGAAACTCCACCAATTAATGACTCAACTGGAGGGGCAAACCCAGCCAACTAAACTCTCACGCCAGGGACTCCTGCTTCGAGTCAGTAAAACCTACCAAACTTTCCTACAGAATTAGGATACGTGAAGTACTCACCTCCAAATCTTACTGCCAGGGGAAACACCATGTGTATGAGCATCTACCCCCTATGGAGGTGCATCCAGTTTCATTAGTAATGCTCTTTCTATAGGAACACCAAGAAATTGTTGCTGATTATACAACCATCAATTAATGATTAGTAACAAACAACAAACAACAAAAATTATTTTTTCTTTTCTCTAGGATCTGGCAACAAATACGTGGAAGATGGTGGTTCTTGAGTATCTTGAGATATTTTAGTCCAAGGTGTGGTAGAAGTGTCTGACTCTTCTGATAAATGAATAGTATTTTCTAACGAGCTGTCCTTTAGCAAAGAATATCTGTCTTCAGACATGATTAACTTGTTTACTGCTTCGAGTGCTTCTAGTGCAGATTGATAGCGCTGTTGGAAGTCTTCTAGCACCATTTTAGAGACAATTCTAGCTAAGCTACGGCTAACATTGGCTTTGTCGAGCCATTTCACTTCGGCACTAGCATCTCTTTCCAACTCATGAGGAGGGATGCCAGTTAAAGCTTTAATCGCAATCATGCCAACTGCATAGATATCACTACTGTATTGTGGACGTCCAAAACATTGCTCGCTTGGTGCATAACCTTTAGTACCAATGCCAATGGTAAAGGCGGTTTGTTCCGGACTATTGAAAATTTGTGTAGCTGCTTCTTTTACAGCCCCAAAGTCAATTAGTACCAATTTACCGTCTGATTTTCGTCGGATGATATTGCTGGGTTTAAGATCCCGATGAATCATGCCGTTTTGATGTACAAATGCCAATGTTTGCAATAAATCTCGCAAAATTTTGATTGTTGCGATTTCTGACAGAGATTTGCCTGGTGGCATTTCCTGACTGAGAGCATGACCAACTATATACTCTTGAACTAAGTAAAATTCTTCCTCTTGTTCAAAATAAGCCAATAGTTGAGGTATTTGGTCATGATTTCCTAACTTTTCTAGTGTTTGGGCTTCTGAATAGAATAAACGTTTAGCAACAGCCAATTGCTCTGATTTATTATTAGCTGGTTTTAGCTGCTTGACAACACACAGGGGATTGCCCGGACGCTGGGTATCTTCAGCAATGTAAGTTTCGCTGAATCCTCCAGCACCAAGAACTTTGACAATTTTATAACGTCCGCCCAACATTTTCCCCGATAATGCTATGTCTAGTTGTTGGAGCAGGTCTTGAAGGTCGTGTTGTTGACTAATAATTTCCTGAACAACAGGGGAAGTTTTATATTTTTTGAAAATAGTCAGTAATTGCTGTTTTCGGAAAATTTCCCTGGCTGCTTCTGTTCCCAAATAGCACATTCCAATCGCTGTAATTGCCACAACTGGAATAGCAGCGGGAAAAATTAAATGACCGTAAATGAATAATGCATAGCTAATTCCTCCCCAACCGATCGCAAGAACAAGGCTATATAACAATCTTCTGATTCCTTGCTTGCTTTTAGCAATGATGACTGCACATCCACCGACTAAACCGAATACAAACAAAGCCCGTAAAGGTGAAGTGTTAATTCCTGGGGCGATGCTTTTTCCTTCCATCAAAGTTGCGATCGCATTGGCATGAATTTCTACCCCTGACATTTGCTCTGGGTACAGCCAGCTAGAAGCAGCAGGTACTGGGTAATAGTCCTTTGCCAACTGTGATGTTACGCCAATTACTACAATTTTGTCTTTGAAAATCTTTCCCTGTTGTAAATAGGTGTTCCAGTTTTCTGGGTCAAGTACGTGCCAAAAAGGATATGCTTCAAATGTACCCGCACTGCCGTAAAAATATATGCGATCGCCTTTTGGTTGAGGATAATCAACTTGCGATGCTCTTAAAGCTGCTTCATCAAAGGAAGGTATTTTGTCTGTAGGAATAAATCCTTCTTTTTCTGCTAATAATTTGGGAAATTCATGAGCTAAGCGATGAATTTTGTCATCTATCTCTATAGGAAAATTTACAGAGCCAATCGATACTGAACCTGTGCGAAACAACTGCTGAGGTTGCGTTAGTTGCCAAAAGATGCCTTGGTGCGTCTCATTATTTTCGTAGAGCGCAGCTAAGGTAACTTTGTCCCCATAACGTTGTAATACTGCCTGTAAATTGCGATCGTCTTGTTCACCGTAACTACTGGGCTGATCAAAAACTAAATCTACCGCTACGTGACGCGCCCCTGCTTGCACTAACTTTTCGATGGCTTGGGCATATGCTGTACGTTGAAAAGGAAAAGCTTTTAATGGTTCTAAATAAGCATAGGTTTGCAGATCTGTTTTGTAATACTGCTGCGGCATTGATATCGATTGCTCGTCAATTGCCAAAATCACTATATCTTCTGGAGGAACCATCGGTCCTCGCACGAGAAAAAAAATAGAATGCGCTTGATTTTCCATCAATTGCATCCAACCCAAACTAGAAGCACTCAGTAGTGATGCCCCTACTACCCAAGCGCTAGCAAACACGTGGCCTAAACGTGTCATCAGCTTTAGCTGACGTGTTAATGCCGTCGAAGTTGCTTTTGTTGGTTTACTTGACGCTTGATTGGCAGCAGAGACATCTTTTTTGGTTAATGTATATATAGGTTCTTCTGCCATATCCTATTACTGATTAATTTACGTAATGTGATTTTCTTTATTTACACTCTCTTTTCATGCAATAAACTTGAAATAAGACTTAAATGGAAAACTTATACATTTGTAAACTATCCTCTATTGATTACTAAACTTTGCGTCAGCACTGTGCGGGAAAATTTCTGGCACGTCAGCTAGATACTACCTAACTTCTAACTCTGACTTAGGTCTTTAGAGTTATTTTTCTATAGACACATGGGTGGCGGCAAGGTTTTACTACCAAACAGAAGCTGTTACACCACTCCAAAGGATACACCCTAAAAATTGCACCGAATCTTCTGGAAGACCTTGTTTGGCAACGTACGGGAACTCTCCGTACGTCTTGTACAATATTTGCTCTTCCTCAAGAAATATTCCCAGTCTTTATCTTACACTAAGCCTATACTATACCGCTTTAGGAGTAAACTTAATTGGTATATAGTCTTCCTAATTGGTAGATTTTGATTATGGGGTGCAATTAACAACGCCAAGGGTGAAAAATGTTAAGCACTCTGTTAAGCTTAACACCTAATGTTTCAGTTTAGTTTCTACTTTCAGAGAGGTTATATACAAGTTATATATGAAAATATAATTTATAGGTAATAGCAAAATTGACATTTTATAATTGCTATAATCTATTGTTCAATCTAAATTCTTCTTTATCTATTATTAGGTGTAAATTTTATGGGTTCCTCGATGAATCGTCTGTCTATTTTTGTAGACGGAAACAATATGTTCTATGCTCAACAAAAAAATGGCTGGTTTTTTGATCCGCGACGAGTCTTAGAATACTTCAGACACGAACAGCCAGACACAACTTTAATCAATGCCTTCTGGTACACTGGCTTAAAAGATCAACAAGATCAAAGAGGTTTTAGAGATGCTTTAATTAGTCTAGGATATACTGTTAGAACTAAAGTTCTCAAAGAATATTATGATGATTCTTCCGGTCGTTATTCACAAAAAGCTAATTTAGATATTGAAATTGTTGTAGATATGTTTAACACTGTAGAACAATACGATCGAGTAGTTTTATTTAGTGGAGATGGAGATTTTGAAAGAGCTATAGAACTATTGCGTTCAAAAAACACCCATATTACAGTAGTATCCACGGAGGGAATGATAGCCAGAGAATTACGCAATGCCACGGATAGATATATAGATTTAAATGATATTCGTGACCAAATAGAAAAAATAGATGGATAGTTGCTTCATAGTAAACTAGGCATTTATTTACACATAATATAAATAAAAAACTAGGGTTGAAAGTATTTTAAAGCACAAATAAAAACTAGACAACAAACAGCCAATGAAAACCAAATCAGAACGCATTATAATTTTTGATACCACACTCAGAGATGGTGAACAATGTCCGGGAGCGACTCTGAATATAGATGAAAAACTTACAATTGCTAAGCAATTAGCACGTCTAGGCGTGGATGTGATCGAGGCTGGTTTTGCTTTTGCAAGCCCAGGAGATTTTGAAGCAGTTAATAAGATTGCCCAAATTGTAGGGACAGAAACTGGCCCTGTAATTTGTAGTTTGGCAAGAGCGCGACAAGAAGATATTAAAGCTGCTGCCCAAGCTATTAGACCAGCTGCAAAAGGTAGAATTCACACTTTTATAGCTACTTCTGATATTCACCTCAAATATAAGTTGAAAAAAACTAGACAAGAGGTGTTGGCGATCGCTGAAGAAATGGTCGCTTATGCAAAAAGTTTCACCGATGATATTGAATTTTCTCCTGAAGATGCAGGACGTTCCGAACCAGAATTTCTCTACGAAGTTTTAGAACGAGCGATCGCTGCTGGCGCAACAACAGTTAATATTCCTGATACCGTTGGTTACACCACTCCAAGTGAATTTGGAGCCTTAATTAAAGGCATTAAAGACAACGTTCCTAACATCGATAAAGCTATTATTTCTGTTCACGGACACAACGATTTAGGCTTAGCTGTTGCCAACTTCTTAGAAGCAGTCAAAAATGGTGCTAGGCAGTTAGAATGCACCATTAATGGTATTGGTGAACGAGCAGGAAATGCAGCGCTAGAAGAGTTGATCATGGCATTGCACGTGCGGCGGCAGTATTTTAACCCCTTCTTGGGACGTCCCACAGAATCTGAAGAACCCCTGACAAATATCGATACCAGGCAGATTTATAAAACCTCCCGCATGGTTTCCAATTTGACAGGGCTGTTAGTGCAGCCAAATAAAGCAATTGTGGGAGCGAATGCCTTTGCCCACGAATCGGGAATTCACCAAGATGGTGTGCTAAAAAACAAGCTCACCTATGAAATTATGGATGCCCAATTAATCGGTTTGACAGAAAATCAAATTGTGTTGGGTAAACATTCAGGTAGAAACGCCTTCCGTACCCGCTTGCGAGAATTGGGTTATGAACTGACAGAAACTGAATTAAATAAAGCATTTGTCAGGTTCAAAGAAGTAGCCGATAAAAAGAAAGAAATCAGTGATTGGGATTTGGAAGCTATTGTTAATGATGAAATTCAACAAGCTCCCGATCTGTTTAAATTAGAGTTAGTGCAAGTTTCTTGCGGCAGCAACGCCAAACCCACCGCTACAGTCACTCTGCGTACCCCAGAAGGTGAAGAATTAATCGATGCAGCCATTGGTACAGGCCCTGTGGATGCTGTTTACAAAGCCATCAATCGCGTCATCAAGGTACCCAACCAGTTGATTGAATTTTCCGTGCAGTCAGTCACAGCAGGAATAGATGCAATTGGGGAAGTCACTATCCGTTTGCGGCACGAAGATAGAGTTTTCTCTGGCCATGCGGCAAATACAGATATTATCGTGGCGTCAGCGCAAGCATACGTAAACGCATTGAATCGGCTATATGCTTGGTTGCAAAATCAGCCTCAGCCAGAAGAAGTTAATGCTTAGAAAGTTTTGTGCAGCAAGCAAGGATAAGGTTTCCCTTATCCTTTGCCACTTGTACTCTACCCAAAACTTGTACTTTCTCTGCCTCAACTAATTTATATTTCAATACGCTTGGTGATAAGATAATTTGCCTAACGATAACGTTTGTAGAGACGTTGCAATGCAACGTCTCTACTTATATTTATATTTGAAAAATACTTCTTGATCAACGAACCAAAAATACAACTGATACAAATACTGAACCTTGAGTTAGATGGCAGAGGATATATTCAAAATCACATCCGTCTACTATCGTTCATGAATAATCCAGCAACAACTTCATGGCACGAAGTCCGCGCTGCATTCCAAAAAATCTGGGGTTATGAAGATTTCCGGCCGCCACAGGGAGAAATTATCCATAGTTTGTTGGCGAAAAAGGATACACTGATTATCATGCCCACAGGTGGGGGTAAATCAATTTGCTTTCAACTTCCAGCGTTGTTGCAAACAGGATTAACTTTGGTGGTTTCGCCTTTGGTGGCGTTGATGGAAAACCAAGTTCAAGAATTACGTCAACGTAACTTAAGTGCTGCCCTCTTACACAACGAATTGCCCTCTTCCCAGCGACGGCAAACTCTCTACGCTTTGGAACAACAAAAGCTAAGATTACTATACTTATCGCCAGAAACTTTATTTAGTCCCCCAGTTTGGCAAAGATTATGCCAGCCGCAACTTGCAATCAACGGCTTGATTTTAGATGAGGCACATTGCCTAGTGCAATGGGGAGAAACATTTCGACCTGCTTATCGAAGAATCGGGGCAGTGCGACCAGCACTATTGAAATCAAAACCTGTGGGAACAAAAATAGTGCTAGCCGCTTTCACTGCCACCGCCGATCCTCTAGCCCAAAAAATAATCCAAGGAACTCTACAACTAGACCAACCAGCAGTTTTTCGTTTGAATCCCTATCGTTCTAATCTTAATCTAAGAGTCCAGATAGTTTGGACTCCACGGGATAGAAAGCAACAATTATTAAAATTTATCCAACAAAGACCACAAACAGCAGGATTAGTTTACGTTCGCAGCAGACGAGATAGTGAGAATTTAGTTGCATGGTTGGAAGAGATAGGTTACGTTACAGCCAGTTATCATGCGGGACTGGGTGCAGAGGAACGCCGCGCGATCGAGGCTAAGTGGATAGAAGGAAAAATGCCATTTGTGATTTGCACTTCTGCCTTTGGTATGGGGATAAACAAGCCAGATGTACGTTGGGTAATTCACTTTCACGCACCCTTGTTGCTATCAGAGTATGTGCAAGAAATTGGACGCGCGGGAAGGGATGGCAAACCAGCGCAGGCACTGACTTTGATCGGTGAACCTACGGGGTGGTTAGATCCAGGGGATAAGCAAAGACAAAGATTTTTTGAAGAAAAAGTGCGATCGCAACAACGTCAAGCACAGCAACTGATAAAAAAACTGCCAAAAACCGGGGAAGTGAACGCAGTGGCACGAAAGTTTCCCGATGCTGCTGTAGCGCTTTCTCTACTGCACAGTATTGGTCAGTTGAATTGGCTTGACCCTTTCCATTACAGCATTATTTCGGGCGCGAAAAGTCAACCAACAACACAATTACAAGCTGCCAAGCAGATGAATCAGTATCTGATCGCCAAGCAGTGTCGCTGGCAGTTTTTGTTGAATGCTTTTGGTTTTGAAAAAGATGCTCTTAACTGGCGATGCGGTCATTGTGATAATTGTCATTAGTCAAGAGTCAAGAGTCAAAACCTATGAACTCTGAACCCTTAACTATGAACTCTTGACTATTTTTAAAATTGCTGCAAAAAGCGCAAATCGCTAGTATAGACACGCCGGATATCATCCAGTTGGTGCAGCACCATTGCAAAGCGTTCTACGCCAAAACCAGCAGCAAAGCCAGTATAAACTTCTGGGTCGTAACCTACTGCTTTTAACACATTGGGATCGACCATACCGCAGCCCATCACTTCTAACCAGCGTCCATTCCACTGCAAATCAACTTCAGCTGATGGTTCCGTAAACGGGAAATAACTGGCACGAAAGCGAATTGGCAACTCACCAAACATCTGCTGCAAAAATACTTTGATGCTACCTTTGAGGTCGGTAAAAGTTAGTCCCTCGTCAATTGCCAAAAGTTCAATCTGATGAAAAACTGCTGCGTGGGTGGCATCGACGTTATCTCTTCGATAGACTCTCCCAGGGGCAACAATGCGGATGGGAGGTTCTTCGGCTTCCATGTAACGAATTTGCACCGATGAGGTATGAGTCCGCAGCAAATTACCGTCTGGCAGATAGAAGGTATCCTGCATATCGCGGGCAGGATGATCGGGTGGGGTATTCAGCGCCTCAAAGTTGTAATAATCTGTTTCCATTTCTGGCCCAGAAGCTACTGTGTACCCCATACCAACAAAAATATCCAGCGCCCGGTCGATGATGCCGTTAATAGGATGGACTTTACCTTGGGGGCGGTAAATTCCCGGCATGGTTACATCTAAAGTTTCAGCCTCTAGCTGTGCCTGAATTTTAGCTGCTTCCAGGGTGGTACGTTGCTGGTCAAGGCTTTTTTGCAGAGCTTCTTTGACTGTATTGGCGATCGCTCCAATTTTTGGTCTCTCCTCTTGTGGGAGTTTGCCCATACCGCCTAAAAGTACTGATAAATCACCTTTTTTACCAAGGTATTTAACTCTCAGTTCTTCTAACCTTTCTAGCGTATCGACAGCGGCGATCGCTTTTTCTCCTTCTTCTTTTAGTGCTAAAAGTTGAGCCTCTAAGTTGCTTGTCATTAGTTAATAGTCATTGGTCATTGGTCATTGGTCATTGGTCATTGGTCATTGGTCATTAACAAAAGACAAATGACAAATGACTAATCAAATTAATTAATAAGTCAAATGTGGATTAAAGGCAACGCTTAAAACCCAACCTACCACTACCAGTTTAGAAGTGATTGAGTTGAATGAACGTTTTTTATTTCATACTTGTGACACACGGCATTGACAATCGACCAAAGACTGTTGACTAATGACTTAATGAGATATCACTATAAACTGATTGTGTATGAAATTACTTATCAGTAACGATGACGGTATTTATGCCCTTGGTATTCGTACACTTGCCAATACGTTGGCGGAAGCAGGACATGAAGTTACTGTAGTTTGCCCAGATCGGGAACGTTCCGCCACTGGTCATGGACTCACACTACACCAACCAATTCGCGCTGAAATTGTCGAATCAGTTTTTCATTCCGCCGTCAAAGCTTGGGCTTGTGATGGCACTCCCTCTGACTGCGTCAAATTGGCGCTATGGGCTTTGCTTGAATCTCCTCCGGACTTAGTTCTTTCTGGTATCAATCAAGGTGCAAACCTGGGAACGGAGATTCTTTATTCAGGTACTGTTTCTGCGGCAATGGAAGGCTTAATTGAAGGTATTCCTAGTGTGGCACTCAGTTTAACTAGTTTTTCTTACAAAGATTTTCAACCTGCGGCGAAATTTGCCAAAATCCTAGTAGAACATCTGGCGAAAAAACCTCTCCCTGATTTGATGTTGCTTAACGTTAATATTCCTGCTGTCGATTGGGAAGAAATTGCAGGAGTCACCATCACCCGTCAAAGCGTACGGCGCTATGTAGATGTTTTCGACAAGCGCATCGATCCGCGTGGTAAAACCTATTACTGGTTAACAGGGGAAGTTTTAGAGGATGTAGAACCACCATCAGGATTAAAATTGCCTCAAAATATACCTATGGATGTACATGTTATCCGTGAAAACTACATCAGTATAACGCCATTGCAATATAATCTTACTTACGCAACAGGATTGCATCAATTATATCAGTGGGATTTTAAATTTACGTAAATAACGGGTGTATGGGTAACAGTATTGTGATAGTTAAATGCATCACAAAAAAATATAGGCTATAAAGTAGGAGCGCATTCTTAGATAACCTGACAAACTCCCTAAAAAATTAAGGCAAACACTCTAGAATGCCTAACTTGTATTAGGGAAAACTAGCCAAGTAAATGTATGCTGTTTTACCAAATAAATTACACCTGCCAAAAGTGGTAATACAGCATAAACTGAACAAAATAAGTAACATTTTTTATTGTTCGCCCGCTCAGTCCAGCAAGCAACACCCATGTCAAGGATAGAGAACCAATTTACCGTGCATTTTTGGGGCGTTCGCGGCAGCATCCCCTGTCCAGGACCTAACACCGTCCGTTATGGAGGTAATACCCCTTGCGTAGAGATGCAAGTGGGCGGCAAGCGCTTAATTTTTGATGGTGGCACGGGACTGCATGTTCTAGGGCAATCCTTGTTGCCTAAAATGCCCATAGAAGCTCATATATTCTTTACTCACTCTCATTGGGATCACATGCAGGGTTTTCCCTTTTTTACACCAGGGTTTGTCAAGGGAAACGCTTTTTGTATCTATGGCGCGATCGCTCCCGATGGTTCAACTATAGAGCAACGTCTTAACGATCAGATGCTGCATCCAAATTTTCCTGTACCGTTGCAGATTATGCAGGCTAATTTGGATTTTTACAACGTCATACCAGGGCAATCCATACATATCGATGAGATTACTATAGAAACTGCACCGCTGAACCATCCCGGTGAAGCAGTTGGATACCGAGTTAATTGGCGTGGTGGTACTGCTGTTTACATTACCGATACCGAACATTTTCCGGATAGGCTGGATGAAAATGTTCTGTGGCTAGCTCGTGATGCTAATATCCTCATCTACGACTCCACTTATACCGATGAGGAATATCATTCACCAACTAAACCAAAAATCGGCTGGGGACATTCTACATGGCAAGAAGCCGTGAAGGTAGCTAAAGCTGCGAATGTTAAGACACTGGTGATTTTCCACCATGACCCTGCCCACGACGATGAATTTTTAGATCGTGTCGGAGAAGAAGCCCGTCGGAAATTTCCTAGTGCAGTTATGGCACGGGAAGGAATGGTTCTTCAGGTTCCTGTTTCAGTTCCCTTATCAGAATCTTTTCCTGTTAGTAAGTTTTCTGCGTAAATATTGCTCAAGGAAGCGATATTAAATTTTAGATTAGATTGGTGATCGAGAGCTTATCCTACAAGAAAGCGACCTCTGGGTATCTGTAGCAGTCAGCGATCGCCTTTGTGGAGTCGTTCACAAGTCAAAAGCTGATAGCACCAGTGCCTTCAAAACAGGTTCTCTTAGCCTAGAAGACGCTTAAAAAGGCGGCTTTGTGTAGGGTTTGCTTGAAAGCTGAACAAACCTAAAATCCCAGAATCGACGTGCCAAATCTGTCTCAAAATGGGTGTTCTGTGTGGGTAACATCTTCAACTCAATTGGCTCTAACGCCAACTGCTGTTGCGCTTGGCAAATTTGATGGTGTACATCGCGGTCATCAACGAGTCATTCAACCAATATTGGAAGACATAGGGACACGGGGACACGGGGACACGGGGACATTTTCACTCTCCGCGTCCCCACGTCCCAATCTCTCCGCGTCATCCAAAGATCGCATTTATTCGACCGTTGTCACCTTCGATCCTCATCCGCAAGAGTTTTTTACTGGTCAACCCCGGACTTTGCTCACACCATTGGATGAAAAAGTCCAGCAGTTGCGATCGCTTGGAGTCGAACAATTGGTACTATTGCCTTTCGATAAAGACTTATGCGCTTTGAGTCCCGAAGAGTTCGTAGAAAAAATTCTCGTCGAACAACTGCAAGCAGTACAAATTAGCGTTGGGCAAGATTTTCGTTTTGGTTCTAGACGCACTGGTACTGCTAAAGATTTACAAGTACTCGCCGCCAAGTACAACATTCCCGTCACCATCGTCTCTTTAGAAACTTGTGCAGACTCCCAAGCAAGCCAAAGCAGCGACGCCACCGAGGAGACTCGCATTAGCAGTTCACTAATCCGCGACATTCTTGCTAACGGCGATATCCAACAGGCAAACAAACTGCTGGGACGTCCTTACACTCTGATCGGTACTGTGATTAAAGGTCAACAACTTGGCAGAACTCTTGGCTTTCCCACCGCCAACCTACAATTACCCAAAGACAAGTTTCTGCCTCACCAAGGTGTTTATGCTGTCCGCGTTTTCATTGTTGGTGAAACATTAGATATTGCAGGGAATGGCTATTTGGGCGTCATGAATATAGGCAACCGCCCTACGGTAAATGGTATTTGTCTGTCAGTAGAAGTCCATATTTTTGATTGGTTTGGTGACTTATATGGTAAAAAGCTAGCAGTGCAGCTAGAAAAATTTTTGCGACCCGAACAAAAATTTCCCAATCTGGAAGCCCTGAAAACCCAGATTCAACTAGACTGTACTGCCGCTAGAGCTTTTTTTGGGTGCTGAATGTTAATTTCGTCCTGCCAAGGGAACACTAAAAAAGGGACTGGTTAGTGGTTAGTGGTTAGTGGTTAGTAGTTAGTTTTTGACCACTAACCACTAACTACTAACTATTTCCTCAACCCTATCCCCTAATTACTGGTGCATGAGAGATAAAATTGACGCTCTAACACAAAATTTGGCTTACACTATCGTTGGTAAAATCGAGGCGATACGCTTAGTACTAGTCGCCTTACTGGCTGGTGGTCATGCCCTGTTAGAAGATGTTCCTGGTGTAGGCAAAACACTCCTGGCAAAAACACTCGCTCGTTCCATAGATGGCAAATTTCAAAGACTACAATGCACTCCTGATTTATTACCAACTGACATCACCGGTACCAACATCTGGAACCCCAAAAGCGGTGAATTTCACTTTCTTCCCGGCCCGGTATTTGCCAATGTGCTGCTAACCGACGAAATTAACCGCGCCACACCCCGCACCCAATCGGCTTTGCTGGAAGTCATGGAGGAGCATCAAGTCACAGTTGATGGCGTTTCTCGTGCTGTCCCCACACCATTTTTTGTCATTGCGACTCAAAACCCCATCGAGTACCAAGGTACTTTTCCCTTACCGGAAGCTCAGATGGATCGGTTTATGCTGTCGTTGAGTTTGGGCTATCCTTCTGAAGAAGAAGAACTGCAAATGCTGCAACGCTTGCACAAAGGAGTGAATGTTCTTGATTTGCAGCCTTGTATTAGCTTGGCAGAAGTCCAACAATTGCAGCAAATCTGCGCTCAGGTAAAAGTGGATATTTCCTTGCAACAATACATTCTTGACTTAGTCAGGGCGACGCGATGCGATGAAGAAATTACTCTTGGCGTCAGCCCGCGTGGTACTGTGGCATTGCATCGGGCTACTCAGGCGCTGGCTTTTCTGTTAGGGCGTGATTACGCTATTCCCGATGATGTGAAGTTTCTTGCCCCTTATGTTCTTTGTCATCGCCTCATTCCCACAGGCGGACGCAGGGCAAGAACAGTGATGGAACGGTTGTTGCGAGCTGTGCCGATTCCTTAAATCAATCATCTAGAGGTTCACTCCAAACTCGAAGCTTGCCGTCCGCCTAAACGTTGTTCTTGCGCCGCAGGTAGGATGTTCACACAGATGGTTGCATAAGCACCTTGCTCCTGACCAATGATAATTAGGCGAATAAAATCTCCTAAGCCTTCCACTAATCGCGCATTGCGTAAAATTCCGGTATCGATTGGTAAAAATCCTATCTCTTCTGCAAGCTGCATTACTGTTTTTCTGGCTTGCTCATCATCTGCTGCAACAAACACGGAAACTCCATAATCCCTCAGCGGCTCAGGTGCTAATTCAAACACTTATTGTGCCATTGTGTTAAAAGCTTTGACTACACGCGCATTCGGTACATCTTTAGATTGTTGGCGGTGTTTAAATGGTTGGATGAACTATTGACAAAGCCAGATTGTTTAGGCTGTCCGTTCCTCATTACAACAGCAGAATTTGCACAATTGGACTATCCGGGACATCAAATTGCGATTAAGCATAAAGAAGCGGTGCGCGATCGCCTGATGCAATTATCCGAACAAGCAAGTGCAAGCAATCCACGCGAACTCGGTGCAAATTTACTGTTGCTAATTGATGGCGCATTTGCCCAACGGCGCTTATTTGGTCAAGTTGCGGAGGTATCTTTAGAAAAAGCAGCAGCTACGCTAATTAATGCGTACTTGTCTGCATAAATCTTAAGTTAAGAATATCCGTTAATGCACCCTCTCAATTCTCTCTCATGAGTGCAAATAGATTCGATTTTGAAGCGCTGTTCGACGAAGATTATCTTTACTTCTACGAACCACTGTTGACACCAGAACGGACGGAACGCAATGTTGATTTAATCTGTCGTCTGCTGAATTTAGAAGCAGGAATGGCTGTATTAGATTTAGCTTGTGGACACGGGCGAATTGCTAATCAACTGGCTAAAGGTGGCTGTAATGTAACTGGGCTTGATGCTACAGCTTTATTTTTGGACAAAGCCCGTCAAGATGCAGCGACTAGCAGTGTGGAAGTTGAGTACATCCAAGGTGATATGCGTTCTCTGCCGTGGAGCGATCACTTTGACTGTATTATCAATTGGTTCACCGCTTTTGGCTACTTCGATGACGATGAAAATCGCTTGGTACTAGCTGAAGCCTATCGCGCCCTCAAAACAGAGGGCAAATTGTTAATTGATATTCAAAACTTGTACCGCATAATCAAAGACTTTCATCCTACCTTTATTACCGAACGCGATGGCAATTTCATGATTGATACTAACCGCTACGATATCTCTACTGGTCGGACATACAACGAACGAATTATCATCCGTGATGGGCAGATACGTCGCATCAATTTCTTTGTTCGTCATTTTACCTTTACAGAACTCCGCGACTGGTTATGCCAACCTGGTTTCCGTCAGGTTGAGGGTTACGGACACGATGGTGAGCCATTCGCACTTGATAGCCGCAGAATGATTGTAGTAGCAACAAAGTGAAGGGATTGGGAACTAGGAATTAGGTAATAGGTCATGGAAAAAACAATCATAAATTATTAATCTCCAATCCACAATCCAAAATCTAAAATCCAAAATCAAATAGGGGTGAGGATGTCAAATATTATTAAGCGTCGTAACCACCGCCAACTCAAGAGAAAGCCTTTTGGTTTACTTTTAGTAGTCTTCGCTTGGAGTTTGGCTATGGGCTGGTTACTATCCTTTGCAACTAACGTCCAAGGTGCTACTCCCACTTCCGAGATCGGCACTGTTGATGTAGTACCTAGCCAATACCAACTAGGGCAGGAACTTTACCTCGAAAATTGTTCTAGCTGTCACATTGCCTTACCACCAGAAGTTTTTCCGACTCAAACTTGGAAAAATCTCTTAGAAGACTCACAACATTACGGCAGCCAGCTCAAACCTTTAGTCGATCCACCACGCATTTTGATTTGGAGATATCTTGCTACTTTTTCCCGTCCTCAGCTAGAAGAAGAACAAACGCCCTATCGCCTCAATAATTCTCGTTATTTCAAAGCTTTGCATCCCAAAGTCAAGCTGCCACGTCCTCTAGAGATAAACAGCTGTGCCTCCTGCCATCCTGGTGTTAATGAGTATAATTTCCGCCGTCTCACGCCGGAGTGGGAGAATTCGCCGTAATGGGAATTGGGCATAGGGCATGGGTTATGTTTGATGGAGGTTTTTTGGGTGTTTTGGATGGCACGACCCGATTTTGAAGATTTGCAAGTTTACCAACTGGCTGAGAAGCTAGCTAATGAGATTTGGCAGATTGTTCAGAGATGGGACTATTTCACGAAGGATACTATTGGCAAGCAAATTGTTCGATCTGCTGATAGTGTTTGTGCCAACATCGCAGAAGGGCGAGGTAGGTATAATGACCCGGATAATCGGCGTTGTGTCAAAATTGCCAGAGGATCTTTATATGAAACAGTCAGTTGGTTGAGACTAGCTTACGCTCGACAACTTTTAACAAATGAACAGGTAAACAAATTCAAGCCAATCATTGACGAGCTATTGCCCAAACTCAATGCTTATTTAAACTCCATAGGAAATAGGGAATATAAATAACCCATGCCCATTGCCCAATGCCCAATGCCCATTGCCCCATGCCCAATGCCCATTGCCCAATGCCCCACTCCCCCTAAAGGACGGCGATCGCTACTTGAGCATGGTTGGAGTTCACTGCTTCATCTGGGGGCAAAATGATACTATTAATAAAGTTTCAAACATAAACTTGTAGTTTAAATTCATCATTTAGTAAGTAGATTGGTCAGTCTTCTTGCTGTTTTTGAGGAAATTTACATTACCAGCCCTGCTGTTGAGTATTAAGGCTCAGTTGGGTTAGATGCTTATAATCAATTCCAAATCTTAAATTCCCCTCTCCCTTGATTTTGTTCAATAACCTGCCATGCTAAAAACTTTGTTGGGCGACCCCAACGCTCGTAAGCTTAAAAGATACCAACCTTACATTACAGAAGTTAACCTCTTAGAGGAAGATATTAAAGCCCTTTCTGATGAGGAACTCAAGGGCAAAACAGCGGAGTTTAAGCTGCGTTTGACTAAGGGCGAAACTTTGGATGATATCTTACCAGAAGCGTTCGCTGTGGTCAGAGAAGCTGCACGGCGAGTCTTAGGGTTGCGGCATTTTGATGTCCAAATATTAGGCGGTGTCATATTACACACAGGGCAAATTGCCGAAATGAAAACTGGTGAGGGCAAAACCCTGGTTGCTACCCTACCTAGTTATTTGAATGCTCTGACAGGCAAAGGCGTACACGTAGTTACGGTTAACGATTACTTGGCTCGTCGTGACGCAGAATGGATGGGACAGGTGCATCGTTTCTTGGGGTTGAGTGTGGGGCTAATTCAGGCAAGCATGACTCCCCAAGAGCGAAAGAAAAACTACGAGTGTGACATTACTTATGTCACCAACAGCGAGGTAGGTTTTGACTATCTGCGCGACAACATGGCGACAGACATGAAAGACGTGGTGCAGCGCCCGTTCAACTACTGTGTAATTGACGAAGTAGACTCGATTTTAATTGATGAAGCGCGGACTCCGTTGATTATTTCCGGGCAAGTAGAACGACCAACAGAAAAATATCTGGAAGCAGCCCGGATTGCCGCAGCACTCAAAAAAGATGAGCATTATGAAGTAGATGAAAAAGCTCGTAATGTACTGTTGACTGATGAAGGCTTTGCCGAAGCAGAACAGCTGTTGGGAGTAAAAGATTTATTCGATCCAGAAGATCCGTGGGCACACTTCGTTTTCAATGCTATTAAGGCGAAAGAACTGTTTCTCAAGGACGTCAATTACATTGTCCGCAACCGGGAAGTGGTGATTGTTGATGAATTTACTGGGCGGGTGCTACCTGGACGCCGTTGGAGTGATGGACTGCACCAGGCAATTGAAGCGAAAGAACGGGTAGAAATTCAACCAGAAACTCAGACTCTAGCAACAATTACCTATCAAAACCTGTTCTTGCTGTATCCAAAACTAGGTGGAATGACAGGAACGGCAAAAACAGAAGAAGCTGAATTTGAAAAAATTTACAAACTAGAAGTAACGGTAATTCCTACCAACCGTACCAGAAGACGTGAAGATTTGTCCGATATGGTCTTTAAGACCGAAGCGGGTAAATGGAGGGCGATCGCCAAAGAATGTGCCGAAATGCACCAACTAGGCCGACCTGTATTGGTAGGAACTACAAGTGTAGAAAAATCAGAATATCTCAGCCAGCTGTTGAAGCAAATGGAGATTCCCCACGAACTGCTCAATGCCCGACCGGAAAACGTAGAGCGTGAAGCAGAAATTGTGGCTCAAGCAGGACGCAAAGGTGCTTTGACCATTGCCACCAACATGGCTGGTAGAGGTACGGATATTATCCTTGGTGGTAACGCCGAATACATGGCGCGTTTAAAGCTGCGGGAATACTTCATGCCCCGGATCGTGAAGCCGGAAGATGAAGATATGTTTAGCATCCACAGAGCGTCTGGTTTACCTCCCGCCGGAAGTGGTGGTGGTCAAGGCTTTGTGCCTGGTAAAAAAGTTAAAACTTGGAAGGCTTCACCGCAGGTTTTCCCAACTCAGCTTTCTAAAGAAGCAGAACAAATGCTCAAACAAGCTTTAGAATCTGCGGTGCGAGAATATGGCGATCGCAGTCTGCCAGAATTAGAAGCAGAAGAAAAGGTAGCTGTAGCAGCAGAAAAAGCTCCTACCGACGATCCTGTGATTCAGCAATTGCGAAACGCCTACAACCGCGTCAAGCAAGAGTATGAAGCATTCACCAGCCGCGAACACCAAGAAGTAGTAGAACTGGGAGGCTTGCACGTAATTGGTACAGAACGTCACGAATCGCGGCGGATTGACAACCAGTTGCGGGGACGTGCCGGACGGCAAGGCGACCCTGGTTCGACGAGATTTTTCCTCAGCTTAGAGGATAACCTGATGCGGATTTTTGGTGGCGATCGCGTTGCCAAATTGATGGAGATGTTCCGCGTCGAAGAAGATATGCCCATTGAATCTGGGATGCTTACCCGCAGTTTAGAAGGCGCGCAGAAAAAAGTCGAAACTTACTACTACGACATCCGCAAACAGGTGTTTGAGTACGACGAGGTGATGAACAACCAGCGCCGCGCCATCTACGCCGAACGCCGCCGAGTCTTGGAAGGGCAAGACTTGAAAGAACAGGTGATTGAGTACGCCGAAAGAACGATGGATGACATCGTTAACTACTACATCAACCCAGACTTACCCTCAGAAGAGTGGGAATTAGACAAGTTGGTGGAGAAAGTCAAAGAATTTGTTTATCTGCTAGCAGATTTGCAGTCAAACCAACTAGTAGATATGTCAATGGCTGAGATTAAAGCCTTCCTGCACGAACAAGTGCGGATCGCCTACGACATCAAAGAAGCCCAGATTGACCAAATTCAACCCGGATTGATGCGTCAAGCCGAACGCTTCTTTATCTTGCAGCGAATTGACACCCTGTGGCGGGAACACCTACAACAAATGGATGCCCTGCGCGAGTCCGTAGGATTACGGGGTTACGGTCAAAAAGATCCATTAATTGAGTACAAGACCGAGGGTTACGAACTCTTCTTGGATATGATGACCAACATTCGCCGAGATGTGGTCTACTCATTGTTCATGTTTCAACCCCAACCCCAGCCAGTAGTGCAAACATCATCAGAGATGGTGTAAGTCTAGGCACTAGAAATCATTTTACGTAAAGACGCTAAGAATAACTTGGCGTCTTTGCTTTTTGGCGTCAATCATATTTCAGCTAGAGAATCTGGGAATAATCAAGCCAGAACAGATGAGGATGAACAATTGGCAGTTGAACGTGCGTATTGGCTAGCTTGGTCGCGTATATCTGGGATTGGCCCAGTATTGCTGCAACGATTGCAAGAGCATTTTGGCACACTCAAAGCGGCTTGGGAAGCTAGTCCGGCACAATTGCAAGCAGTTGACGGTTTTGGTTTTCAGACATTAGAAAAGGTGACAAGACAGCGATCGCGTCTCCATCCCGAACAACTACTCACCCAACACCAAGAACAAAACCCTAATTTCTGGACACCAGCAGATGCAGAATATCCCCGCTTGCTCTTAGAAACCCCTAGTCCACCGCCATTATTGTACTTTCGCGGAGAAGTCGAACCCCAAGAGAATCTCGGACAAAAGCCACTAGTTGCCATTGTCGGTACGCGCCAACCCTCAGAGTATGGTATCCGTTGGACTCGTCAAATTAGCACGGCTTTGGTTAAAAATGGCTTTACAGTCGTTTCTGGTTTAGCAGAGGGAATTGACACAGAAAGTCACGCCGCCGCTATCAAAGCTGGAGGGCGTACACTAGCAGTTTTAGGTACAGGCGTAGATGTCATCTATCCAGCCAAAAATCAGGAATTGTACAAGCGAATTCTCGCTGCTGGATTGGTTTTGAGTGAGTACCCAACTCAAACTCCCCCCGATCGCGCCCATTTTCCCCGTCGCAACCGGATTATCGCTGGGTTGAGTCGTGCTGTATTGGTGATGGAAGCACCTCTAAAATCCGGTGCACTGATAACAGCTAACTATGCGAATGAATTTGGCAGAGATGTTTATGTACTCCCAGGAAGATTGGATGATTACCCATCTCAAGGGTGTTTAAAGTTACTCAGCCAAGGTGCGGCTCCCATTCTTAAAGAACTAGACGAACTGTTAAAAATGCTGGGAGCAATACCAAAATTAGATTCTGTTCAGGCGTCACCACAATCCCAACAGTTAATATTGCCTAACTTATCAGCAGAAGTTCAGCAGGTAATGAATGCGATTTCTTCAGAGCCTTTGTCCTTTGATGTTATTGTCAAACAAACAGGCATGGCTGCGGGTGCGGTTGCTAGTGCTTTGTTGCAGTTGGAACTAATGGGTTTAGTCTCGCAACTGCCAGGAATGAGATATCAGCGTATTTGATAGCATTTTGGGATTTTTGATAAATTGATTTTCCCTTTTGAGCATCATCTTTGGTGAATTCTAGCCAGTAATCGAAAATTAAATTTCACCAAAAAATTTGGAGAGAATCTGGAATTGACCAACTTCTGTTGGTAGCTAAGTTTGTTGCGTTCAGATGGTGAAGCATACTCTTGTAAGCTCAAAATTCCAGAAGCAAGCCTATATATTTGTAACCATACTAGATTGTTTACCTATTTGTCTGTATCAATGTAGGTGCTTGTGTGCTGAATAAGTACAAATTTTTAATTCAAGGGTAATTGATAAATGCAAATACAAAAATCTAACCAAGATATTGCGCTCCGAGTCACAGATCAAGCAATTAAAAAGAAAATTTTTGGAGCAACTTTTTTGATCGCTGCTATCTACTTTCTGGTGACATTATCTGGTTTTGGCTACACATTCTGGCAAGCTTCAGATATGGGAAGCATTTCTTGGGGATGGAAAATCGCCCTAATTATTACTCATTTGCTTCCCTTTGTTATTGTTCCTGTCACCATGAAGGTATTTTACGACCGTGCAGATTACTTAGTATCAAAGGGGTTGCATTCTCCCTTTGCTCTTTACCTAGGGCTTCCTTTTCAAATGGTTGCTATTGCCTTTGAGATTGGCTGGCACATACAACAAAATTGGTTTTATCAAAATGATTATACCTTTTTGAACTTCCTATTCTATGCATTTTTAATTTCATCCTTTGCTTTGTGGGCAGATGCCTTTGCTCGAAATAAATGGGTTGATATATTATTTGTCGGCAGTTTACTTGCCATCTCAGTTTTATATCCTTTAGGAGCAAGTCTGGATATTTCTGCCTTTAAAATTCCCATTTATATTGCTCTCACAATAGTCTTTGGATTTTTGACATATAGAGCCTACAAAGTTCTCCAAGACTGGCGGATCATCTTCGTACCTATTTTTTCTGTTGGTGTTAACTTATTCTTTGTTTTTCTCCTAGCTCAACACCAATCTAATCCCACCCTAAATCCACTCTTCCATATTCTCCACGACTTAGCTGGTACAGAAATGGGAGTTATCATTTTTGCTTATTTGGTCTACATTAATCCGCTACGCCAAGCTAACTCAAAATCACTCCAACAGGCTCAAGACAAAGGCGTTATATAGGTAAGTCAATAGCGATCGCAATCAAGATGCAAGTGATGTAGATACATTGGAGAGCCAAAAAAGATGACGAATATTTTGTCAGTTATTCACCCATTCTGCCATCTCAGTTATATCTTAGTCGAATGGGTATTACTAGTTTGGTCAATTCAACTGTGGTGCAAGTCAAACAGTATAGCAATGATTGTCCTACCCATACTTTTAGTATGCAGTAGCTATGACAATTTTGTTTTGTTAGTGGGAAGCCTGCTTGGTGAAGGAAAATTGCTGGAATCACTCAGTATGCTGCGTTTTCTTGCCCACTATATTGTCGTTCCCCTGTTTATTGTAATTGTAGTTGAACTTGCTCATCGAGCCGGAGCAGATTGGGCAGGTAGTCGGTTTGTCAGAGTTTTAGGTTGGGTACTTGCGATCGGACTCGGTATATATGATGTAGCTACTCAGTTTGTAGGACTCGAACTGGTTCCTGAGACATTTGCTGGTATGTTACGTTATGTCGCGGCTCAACCCAATCAATTACCAATTATCACTATTTTAGTTAACCTCTTTGTGATGATTATTGGTATCGGTATTTGGCGTAGATTGAAATGGTCTTGGCTATTTGTAGGTGCTTTAGTTTCTTTAATTGGTAACGCTATACCCACAGATCTTGTTGGTACAGTTCTTGCTAGCGTTTCTGAACTAATACTCGCTTTGTGTATGCTATTAACTGAACAACGAACACAGTATATGATGGCTATGTTGAAGCTATCTACTGAATCTCAGCAATCTCAACTGAACTTGCAGACATATTGAAGGTACAGAATAAATTTCACTAGTTTAACAATTTACCGATCTTCGCAAGAAGAATATCTCCCTTATCTCTTTGTTTAGCATGGTTGGGAGAATTTTTTTTAATATCATATTAAATCCGTTTGTATCGAAATTATTTTTCCTTCCTCATCTCTCTGTGCCCTCAGCGTCTGGTGCGGTTTTTTAATCATTCAGATCCTACCGAATTTTATATCACAAGTAAAAATCATAAAAATAAATCTCATTATCTACGAAATCACCCTTGAAAACTGTGTATTAATATTTGATAAGTTTTTAGAGGCGTAAAAATGATAGATCCAGATTGGATGGGAAGAGTCAATTTTTATGAATTAGTTTTTGGCACTTTTCTATCTTATTTCTTCCTAGTTTTGATGTGGGAGCAAATTTTTAATACTAAATTTGACGAATGGAGATATATCATCATTACATTTCTTGGTGCTAGCTTTTTTTTAGTTAATCACTATTTTCAAAATGCGCCCTTTTACCTTTGGTTAATTTGCGGATATAGCCTTGTATTTTTTATCCTATATTACATTATTGGTGTTATACCAATGCAAGGTTTTTTTCTGAAAAAAACTTTGGCCGCTCTAAGTAGTATAGTCTTTACTATTGCCTTTATCTTGTTTGAAAATATAGCCAGATTGGGAGTTGATAATTATGGTATTAATGAGTTTTGGTTTATGTTAATAGCCTACTTTGGCTATCTCTTAATTATTCTCTGGCGTGGTGAAGTCTTCAAGCCAAGATTTCAACAAAATAAGGAATTGTAAATGAATACATTATGAATGATGAATTTTTCATAGTTTCTAATTCATCATTCATAATTTTTATGATTCACCATAAGCCATGCCATTTGCCTCAGCGTAACGATGCATAAATCTCATAAATCTTTCCCAATGGTCATCCCGTTCGATTTCAATTTTGCACTCTACCCGTTGTAGCTCATCACCTTCTGCACCCCCAAAAATAAATTTTACAGAAGAAGGTGTAACATTTATATTTCCTTCTTCATCAGTCAAAAGCATTGAATTTAAAGATTGTTTTGTGAAGCTATTCAATCCTTCTAAGGCTTTTAATTGATTGAATGTCATTAAAACTATACGCTTTCCAGAACTGCTTCGTCGCAAGCTGACATTACTCAGTTCTTCGTAAATGCCAGTAAAAAATTGAATTGATGATGTAGTAGATGCCATTAGCAATTTAATTAAATTCAGGATTCACAAGCAGCTAATAGTGATTAGCTATGAGCAATCTATAAAAACTAAAATGGGTAGGAAAAATTATCTTTGATAAGGGTAAGGATAATACTGTGGATTCATCATTGGTGGAGACTGATAACTAGTTGGAGGTAGAGAACCTCCGAAGTTATTAGGCAGAGGCGGACTCATGATGGGGTACTGATAATTAGTTGTGGGCAGAGAATTTGTCGGTGGTGCAAGAGGAGTCATGACTGGGGGCTGATAACTGCTTGTAGGCGCTGGAGTTGGTACAGCAATTGTCGGAGTGTTAGAAGTTGTAGGGGTTGGAGCCGGTACAACACCCGGGGTGTTAGAACTTGTAGGCGTTGGAGTTGGCACAGCACCCGAGGTGTTAGAACTTGTAGGCGCTGGGTTTGGTGGCGCACTTGTTGGAATAGTAGGAGTTGTTTCAGTAAATTGTTGGTAAGCAGCGCGAGAAATTGAGCTAATTAATTTTCTGGCGTTGGGGTCGTTGTTGGGGCGTTTTACCATCACAGCAACTACGTAACGTTTGTTAGTTGGGAGGTCAACTAAACCTGCATCTGCTAGCATCGTACCAATATCGCCTGTCTTGTGGGCAATAGTTGCACCCTGTCCTAAACCACTTGGTAACAAGGTATTTCTAACAGTATTACGCATGATATCAAGTATGCGATCGCGCGATATCATGCTTACTAAATTGCCTTGACTAACCATCCCCATCAAATTTCCTAATTCTTTGGGACTAGTAGTATTCGTACCTTGCAAGTCAGGAAGTTGGTTGCGAATAACTGTGGTTGTTAAACCCCAACTCCGGAAGCGCTGATTTAATGCCTCAATGCCACCCATACGCTCTATTAGCATATTGGTCGCTGTATTATCGCTAATTGTCATCATCTTAGTTGCAACTTCCAGCGCTTTGAACTGTGAACCTGCGGGTTTGTACTGCATATCACCAGAACCGCCTGCAACCATCTCTTTTTGCATGGTCAGCATTTCATCGAGGCGAATCTTTCCAGCATCCACATCCTGGAAAAAGGCAACTAGAATTGGAATCTTAATTGTACTGGCTGCGGGAAAACTTGAGGAGGCATTTATATCTACGTAACCACCATTGTCCAAATCGACCACAAAAACCCCTGGTGTCAGATTTGGGTTGCCAGCCATCAGACCTTGCATGGCAGTTTTCAAGGGGATAATTTCTTGCGATAATGATGGAGTAGAAACTGTAGCTGTAGGAGTGGGACTAGGCTGTGTCTGCGCTTGCCTTAAGTCATCATTGGCTGATATTCCAGTAGTGGCGATACGGCTAGCAGGGTCTAATACTGACAATACCGTTCCTACGATTGCACCAATACCAACTCCCACAATTAGTAAGCGCAGGGCATATAGAATGGTTCTTGCCATGGGCTTTAACCGTGTTTTTCGGGATGTTCTGATCTTTTTGGGCAAAGCCTGCTTACGCACTCGTACAGTTTTTACCTTGACATTGCTGGGCTTGAAGGGTGGAATCTTTCCCGGTTTAGTAGGGATGGGTTTGATAGCTGCTGGCACTACTACCCCCGGTCGCTTTTTAGCTGTACTAGCATTGTTGGCGGAAGGATTCACTTTTAAACGTGTCAGCGTTGTTCCGTTTTGAGGAGGGCGCTGTTGTTCCTTAGAAGCTTTCACTTGATTTGGCCCCAACTTTTGCACTTTTCGGGTAAGCTGGCGGCGTCCACTAGTAGGTTGACGTCGTGAGAAACCTGTCATATCAGTTCTGGTTTCCATAAAATAACGATGGTGATAGCGAGGTGTATAATCTAGCAGATACCTATAAAGTTTTACCTGGTTGGGGTGGGGTAGTTTTTTAATCCCTATAAGGGATAAAGACATAGACTCGACTTTTCTGCAAACTCCCGAACCACTATTTACTCCTGAAAATCCTCAAAAGCAAGCATATATGGAATATACGGACACTTAAGTGCGGCTAATACCGTCTAAGCGTGTCCTCTTCTATTTTTACTTGTATTTTTGTGTTTAGTTTAAGTCATAATTAATAGCCTTGGGGAAAATTGCGTACATGGTAGCTAATTAATTAAAATTTTTCACTATCGCTTTTGTTAGAGAGCGCCCATTTCACCTGTCGTAAAATACCTCGTAACATAGCAACCTCGCGAGTTTGTAATTGAGCGCGATTATACAATTGCCGGAATTTTTCCATCCGGCTGGCTGCTGTATGGGGATACAGATAACCAATCTTTAGCAATAGGGATTCTAATTGCTGATAGTATGCTTCCACAACATCCAAAGGTGCGATTTCGGACTCAGGTGCTGTTGCAGAAGATGCAGGGATGCAGGGAAGCGAAGATGGTGTGAAATTTTCTCTTTCTGCATCAAATTGTGCTAACTCGTAACAACAAATTGCCACAGCCGTAGCTAAATTCAGCGATGAATAATTGGGACTCGTGGGAATGCGGACAAAGCGCTGGGCATAGTTTAATTCTTGATTAGTTAATCCCCGGTCTTCTCTACCAAAAATTAGTGCTGCGGGTTGTCCTTCCTCTGCTAGTAACCAGGGTAGTGCTGTACGGGGGGTTTCTAAAGGCGCTTGCCAGTGATGATCAATACCAGTTGTGGCGATCGCTCTTTTACATCCTTGCAACGCTTCTGGTAATATCGCTACCGATACCGCTGCATCTAAAATATCCTGGGCATGAACTGCCATCTGCCTTGCTTCCATTCCCAAGGGGTCGCATTGGGGATTTACTAACACCAGTTGATGCAGCCCAAAATTTTTCATCACCCGTGCAACAGACCCAACATTCAAGGGGCCAGCTGGCTCAACCAGTATAATTTTTATTCCAGCCAATGTCATTTGTCGCCTCCCTTCAGGGACTCTTAAAATTTTGACGCCAAAACACAAAGACGCCAAGTTTCCTTAGCGTCTTTGCGATTTATTTAATATGCAATCTTGAAGCGCACCTACTCAATCATTATTGTTAAAACTTGACCGACGCAGACGACCTTGACGGCGACGCAGATAAGCTAAACCAGCTCCTGCTATTACAGTACCGCCCATTGTCAACGGTTCTGGGACTGGTTTGGATGATTTGGGAGTGAGTAATACAGTGCCGCCTCTACCATTTTTATTCTGGCCGAAAGCGATGATCTGACCTTTGTTGTTAATGGCGCTTGCGTACTCTACCGTCCAGCCCAAACTGGGGTCAATTACGGTGTTAAGATTAACCCAAATTGAAGTTTAAAGTCAGTATAAATTAAATACTTGTTTGTAAAATATTTATATGCGAATTTATCATGACAGTAATGGTAAAACTGGAATTCAAGTATTTACCAACTACCGCCATTGATTCTGCTTTTTTGTTTTTTGTGTCTAAGCTTTTGCAGAACGTCTTGCTTTTAAATATTCAAATACAGACTTATCCCCAATATCCGGAGGAATTGCTTGCACTGCCTTACGCACAGCAAAAACTAAAAACAAAATAGCCCAAGTTCCTAACAATACTCGTTCCCACTGAATAGGTAAAATCTTTAGTAAATGTCCCAGCAGTAGCAACGGCACAATCGGAGTTAGTAATTTGGTTTCCAAACGATTGAAGCAAAAGGCTTCTTTAAAATAAATACCTGTCAAAGCCGCAAAGGTAAAACCAATTCCAAGTAAGGAAAGTGGCTGAGTATAAACTGCGATCGCTAAAGGATCGCTGCTAGACAGCGCCAGTACAATTGCGGTTATACTGCCAATTAACCAAAAAACCTGTAAAAGTCGGTGCAACTCTACCATATAGATATGGATAGTCAATAAACTTACACCCAAAGCAAGACTAAAACAGGCGTACAGAGGCGTTAACAGTTTGAAAATGGTTGGGTGAGGAGCGAATAACACTAAAGCACTACCGATCGCAAAGCAAACAGCGGCTATCATTAAGCCACTGCGGTAGATAATGACGCCAGTGCGATCGCTTTTGGTAATTGTAAATTCGCCAAACTGACCTTGATATACTTCTGGTGCAGATATTGTTTGCGTAGTCATATGCCAAATTTAAGTAGACCCGTATGAATCAACGTATTTCTCGTGGTGACTGTTAGTGGTTAATGGATAGTGGATAGTGGTTAGTGGGTAGTGATTAGTTGGTAGAACAACCAACAACTAACTACTAACTACTAACTACCAACAACCAACAACCAACAACCAACTACTAACCACCAACTACTAACTACTAACTACTAACTACTTGTATGGTATCTCCCAACTGCATCTGCAACAGCGATCGCGCATTACCCCTATTAATGGCAATTTCTACCCAGCCATGACTGCCAATCAGTGCGATCGCACTCCCTACTTTAACATCTCCATAAGTTCCACTCCCGGTTATAGTCTTTTCACCTAAAACCACGCCCCAGCTTTTGCCTTGCACGTAACTTCCAGGAATATTACTGACTAAGTTACCGAAGTGGTCAATATATTGAATGCAGCCTGTTATGGTGTTACCTGTCCGACTGCATTCGGGTATCTCTAGCTTAACTAAAGTTTCTGGATCAATTTCTCGCCCTAGTTTTTTCAGGGGAACACCGCTAGCAAGATGTGCTCCCACTGGTGCAAAAATATCTCTACCGTGAAAAGTGCTGCTAGGGTGAAGAGTGCGCCAATACTCTGGGTTTGTCAGTTCTACCACTGCAATAGCAGGACTTTGACTCAAAACTCCACTAAATAAGCCATTGTCCGGCCCTACTAAAAATCCATTGGCAAATTCTACTGCGATCGCCCTTCTTAGTCCTCCTACACCCGGATCAACTACTGCCACATGCACTGTTCCCATAGGGAAATAGAAATAAGCATCCATAAGACAAAACCTGGCCGCAGCAATGTCTTGTGGTGGAATTTGATGTGTTAAGTCTACAATCTTCACTCTAGAGTTAATCGTGGCGATAACTCCCTTCATCACGCCGACATACACATCGCGATCGCCAAAATCACTTAACAATGTTAGCAGTGCTTGTTGATCCTGTTGATTCTCGAACATTACTGGTTTTTAAGATAATATAAAGTTTATTTTTTCTGTAGCAATAGTAACTAAATTTTTGATATGTTAAATTTACAAGACATAAGTAAAAAAACTAGTAAGGATAATTCTATGATTATGAATAGGCTAGAAGCCTCAAAAAAAGCACATGAAGTTCATAGAGAGAATATTAGGAAGAGCTTGCAGCATCGCTTGCAAGTAGCAAAAGCCAAAGGCGATGAAAAGCTCATTCGTCAGTTAGAAGCAGAAATGAAGTATTTCAGCTAAACCAAAAATTGATTGTTTTATGGTTCGTTCATAGTTCTGTTGTGTTTCAGCCCGCTATTTAGCGGGCTTTCCTAATTTATGAAGAAGGCTATTATGTTGAAGATAAAAAGCATGGCGTAAGGAACAATGGAAATTCTCGCTGACCAATTCGCAATGCCCAATGCCCTCTTTCATAATAATGTGCTGCTGTGAAGTGTTTATAACCGAAATATGGGAAAATATTAACTTATGTAAATAAAATCTCATGAAAAGTCAGATTTTCCTAAAATTTGAGCGAACTTAGTTAGATTAAGAGTAAGTATTGTTGCTGAATTAAAAAATTTTTAGCAAAATTTGGGTCAAACCTAGAAGCTGTAAAGATTGTGGATATTAATACGCTGTATATTAGTTTCTGATGACTGCTGTGTGTTGATTAAGCGATCGGCGCTCAGCCAAAAGTATGAAGGGTAAAAGGGCCATCCATAGGGCTTAGCTCTCACCGCTCCCTTTGGATAGGATGAAGTCAAAGAAAGCAAACTCTACACAAGCCCTCAATTTATTGGGTAAGGTTTGTTTCGTACTTCATACTTCTAACTATCCTGCGGCAGCAAGCTGCCCTACCAGCCTTTACAACCTTTAGCTGAACGCTATGAGCTTAAAGCTTTTATTTCGGTTTGATACAAAGAGGTAGAAAAATCGTGAAAGGATTGGTGCGTTTATTAACAGTCTTTGGTTTGTTATTGGTAGGATGCTTGGCATGGCTGGGTACGCCTCAGATAGCCCAAGCAAGCAATTTAAACAGTTTTGCTTTGCCATCAGTTCCTGTTCTAGCAGCGGATATTGCCCTGCGGAATCGGGCAGATGCTAAGCTTGCAGACGTATACGGTGAAAAAATCGATTTGAATAACACCAACGTGCGAGCTTTTCAGAAATACCCCGGATTTTATCCAAATTTGGCAGGCAAAATTATCAAAAATGCTCCTTACGATCAAGTGGAGGATGTGCTGAAAATTGAAGGATTAACCGAACGCCAAAAACAATTACTGCAAGCTAACCTGGATAACTTCATCGTCACAGAAGTGGAACCTGCTTTCACTGAAGGATTTGATCGCATTAACCCCGGTATCTACAGATAACAGATAACTGTATTTACAATTGATTTTTCAAACAGCAACCCACTCCTTTTCTGAGGGAGTGGGATGTTTTGCTAACACAGAGGAAAATAAAGAGGGGGAGAGTGGGAGAGAGAGAAATCTTAAAACTATTACCCCACTCCTCCACTCCCCCACTCCCCCCATTTCCCTACTCCCCCACTCCCCATCACTCATTACTCCATACCTTGCTGCAAACAGATATTCCTAGCCATTTTGATGTTTTAGTAGTCGGCGCTGGTGCTGCTGGACTATATACGGCACTTTGCTTGCCAGAGTCATTGCGAGTCGGCTTGATTACCAAAGAAACCATGTCTTTGTCGGCCAGTGATTGGGCGCAGGGTGGTATTGCAGCTGCGGTAGCCCCAGACGACTCGCCGTATCTGCACATTGAAGACACGATCAAAGCAGGTGCCTTTTTGTGCGATCGCCCTGCTGTTGAATTCCTCGCTCAACAAGCCCCAAAAAGCATTCAATCCTTAGTGGAGTTGGGTGTTGCTTTTGACCGTCAGGGCGGTGCGTTAGCTTTAACTTTAGAAGCTGCTCACTCCAAGCACCGCGTTCTCCACGCCGCCGACACTACAGGCAGGGAAGTTATTACAACTCTTACTGCCCAAGTACTCCGACGTAAAAATATTCAAGTAATTCAACAAGCTTTGGCTTTGAGCTTGTGGTTGCATCCAGAAACTTGGCACTGTCAGGGAATGAGCCTGTTTTATCAAGGTCAAATCACATGGGTTAAAGCTGGTGCGGTGGTGTTAGCAACAGGTGGTGGTGGTCAGGTATTTGCTCAAACCACTAACCCTGCCGTCAGTACGGGAGATGGAGTAGCGATCGCTTGGCGTGCTGGGGCAATTCTCAGAGATTTAGAATTTGTCCAATTTCACCCTACAGCCCTGACTAAACCTGGTGCTGACCGCTTTTTGATTAGTGAAGCTGTACGTGGTGAGGGAGCACATCTGATTGATAACGAAGGACGGCGTTTTGCCTTTGATTATCACCCTGCTGGTGAACTGGCTCCCAGAGATGTGGTAAGTCGGGCGATTTTTAGTCATTTGCAAAGTACTGCTGCCGATCCCGCCACTGCCCATGTCTGGTTGGATATGCGTCCCATTCCCGCCGAAAAGATTCGCTATCGCTTTCCTAATATCATCAGAATCTGCAAGCGCTGGGGTATTGATGTCTTTTCCGAACCAATTCCTGTTGCCCCCGCTGCCCATTACTGGATGGGTGGTATTCTCACAGATTTAATGAATCGCACCAATATTCCTGGTTTGTACGCCGTGGGAGAAACTGCTAGTACTGGCGTGCATGGTGCCAATCGTCTTGCTAGTAATTCTCTGTTGGAATGTATTGTTTTTGGCGCGCAACTGGCACATCTGCAATTGACAAGCGATCAAACTAGTGCAGAGAAAGAGACACAAGCCTTATCATTGCGAGAATACAGCGCCGGTGTAGATGAATGGCAAACCCAGCAAGAATTTTTAGAAGATTTACGACAAAAAATACCACGTTTAGTGTGGCAAAGTGCTGGTATTTGTAGGGAACAGTCAGGATTAGAAACGGCGATCGCGACAGTAGAATCTTGGCAGCAGGATTTTGCTAATTTAAGCATCAGCCAATTCTTGCTCTCTTTACGTGCCGCGGAACCTGCAAGTTTCGTCATACCTAATGTAGAACGACAATTAAGACTGTGGGCAGAAACTCGCAATTTATTAGATGTAGCTTATTTAATTCTTAAAAGTGCTGCTTTCCGGACAGAAAGCAGAGGAGGGCACTATCGCCTAGACTATCCCCAATCAGATCCCAACTGGCAAGTTCACACACTGGTACAAAACCACAATTGGTGGAAATCTCCTGTGTTGGAGTGAAGTGTTAGTAGTTAGTAGTTAGTGGTTAGTAGTTAGTAGTTAGTGGTTAGTAGTTAGTGGTTAGTGGTTAGTAGTAGCTCTTTGATGGTGGGTAAAAATGTTGCTCAAGAAACTCCTCTTTAACCCAATACAGTTCAGTTAAGCAATTTTTTCCTTTTTGGGAAGTCTATACGGCGGGGTAGTTCACCGTGTGCCACTACCATGTTCACCGTGTGCCACTACCATAAGAAGGACTGTCAGGGCCACCATAATTAGGTGGTTCGTAGTCGCTGCTTGATTTTGCACTTATATTTATAGGTTTTAAATATTGAGAGTCAACTCTGAGGCTGATTAAGCTACTTATGCTTCTTGTATTACTTCCATGATTAGTAGTCATGTTGCTGAATATCCAAGTACTATCAGCCATTTCGAGAATTATCAGAGCTGCTCCGATAAAAAACAAGACGACGCTAGTGATTTTCAAGCTAGTCCCCATAATCCTCAGTAAATTCACTTGTTTTTTATTGAATTGATTGCTTTTGGCTCTAAAAAACTGGATTTCGTTAACTATTGGATACTTTTAATTTTTTCCGGGCAATTACGTAATTAAAAAGTTACAGACAAAGTCAATAGATTTTGTCTAAAAGTTGCTGTTTTTGTAGATGCTTCATCGGTTTATTGCTGTCTACTTTCTATTACTCTGCAATAATTTACATCTACCTAAAGTAGTAGCTGTTCCATAAATACCACAATTATAATAACTACCTCCATTTAATTTTATAAAATTTTAACATTTAAGCGAGCAAACACTGTAATAACCGCATAATACACTTACATAAATTACGTATGGTTGTTGAAACTCTCTATATCAAAGGATTTACTCAGTGAAAATCACTAGAATTGAGGTAGTTAAAATGCGATTATGGCGATTTTTTCTATAATTCTACTTACAAAACTTTATATCCATAAATTTTAAGTATTATTACTTAGGCAAGGACGAATCTTAATCCGCATTTAGGCAAACACATATAATTCCATATCAAGCAAACTCATAGCGATTTTTACCAAGGTGCTTGGCACGGTACATAGCGGCATCTGCCTGTTTGATCAAAGTTTCATAGTCTTGACTATTGAGAGGGTAAACACTAATGCCAATACTGGCGGATACTTTGGTAGTGTGTCCGTCTAAGACAATTGGCTCAGTGATGGTTGCTAAGATTTTTTCAGCAACTTTGGCAGCCACTTCCAGTTTGGGAATTGCTCGTAAAATCACAGTAAATTCGTCGCCACCCAAACGGGAAACAGTATCACTACCGCGCAAGGAGTTGCTAAGCCGTTGACCTACGGTGATGAGCAAGCGATCGCCAATTTCATGTCCAAGAGTATCATTGACTTGCTTGAATCCATCCAAGTCAATAAACAGCAGTCCGAGTAACAAATTGTTGCTTTGTGCCCATTCAATTGACTCGCGCAGTTGTTCGGCAAACAATTTGCGATTGGACAGACCTGTGAGAGGATCGTGATATGCCAGATAACGCAATTGGTCTTCTTGAAGTTTCAATTCACTATTGGAGCGGAATAACTCGGCAGCAGTGCGTTTGAGTTCTTCTTCTAACAACTTACGCTCAGTAATATCGCGAATGACCCCGACTAAAAAGAAATTACCTGCGGCGTCTTTGTGGAGCGATCGCTTAGTGGAGATAAAATGAGTTTTACCTGAAGCATCTGTAAATTCTTCTTCATGCTCGTGGGGTTGCTGAGACCGAAAAATTAATTGGTCTTGCTGGCGAAACACATCAGCTTCGTGCTTCGGGAAAAAGTCATAATCTGATTTTTCTAACAGTTGGTTCTTGGAATAACCAATTAATTGACAATATGCTTCATTTAATACTATCAACTGATGTTTTTCATTTTTGACAAAAATTGGGTCAGGAATTGTATTGATGACTTGATGCAAAAACTCTTTGGAGCGTTTCAATTCTTCTTGCATCTGGGCAATTTGGGAAGTAATGACAATTGCTGAAATGCTAAAAGCAAGCAATGCAGGCAACAATGGTATCCACCAACCAAATAAGAAAGCAACGTAGGTACTGCCAGTTAGTAGCAAGCAAAACCACAAAATACAAAGAATACTTTTGCTAAAACGTTGTACTTGCCAGCTTGTCGCAGCTCCTACATAGGCCCAAGCAAAAATCCACAACCATTCTATTGGGTCAGCCCAAACCTGAAGTAACGGTCTTCCTTGCAGGGCAGATCGAATTAACTCACTAATAAAATAGGCTTGCAGTTCGATACCTGCTACTGGCTTTGCTGTACCCATTAATCGACTGGAGTATGGAATTAAGACCCAATCTTGGACACTGGATGCTGTAGAACCAATCAAAACAATGCGATCGCTAATCCACTTTTTTGGTACTCGGTCGGTTAGTACATCCCACATCGATACTCTACGGAAGCCACAAATTTCTGATGATGAGTCTCTACAGGCTAATTTGGGAAAGTTTGACAAAACTTGATAACCTCTGTTATCTGTCCCTACATAACCACCATCGTGTGGTTGAAAGCGATAAAATACTGCCTTACCCAACTGTAAATTTTCAGGATTATCTGCTGCTTTCTTGGGTGTAATTCCTTCCCCCTTTAAATACAGCTTCGCCAACTTCAGAGCAAAACTTTCGTGTGCCTGATTGTCAATATGCCAATACAACAAATTACGACGTATTTTGCCATCAGCATCTAACAGTACGTTGTTAAACCCTACTTGCTGGCGCTGACTCAGTTCTAGTGGAGGTGAAACACTATCATTTTTGTGATTTGACAGTAATTCAATGCCAATCAAGTTCGGCATTGATTTATAGGCAGCCACCAAATTTTGATGACCAGGCTCTACTTTTAAATCTCGGTAGATATCCAAACCAATGGCGCGTGGTTTGTAGACATTTAATTTTTGCAAAACCTGGGCGATCGCACCATCTGGAATTGGCCAGGAACCCACTTGGCGTAAAGAAGCCTCATCAATTGCTACTATCACGATCAATTCTTCTGGTGATTCGACGGGACGTAATTGGAAGAATTGATCTAAAGTTGCCCACTCTATGGATTGCAACAACCCAAAAAAACGTAATAGCAGAATGCAAGCTGTAACGCCGGAGGCAATCATCAATTCCCTGTGTCCTCGACTCAGGAATTGTTTAAACGTAAATAGTAACCTCACAAGATGCTTGCCTAGCTGCTTACTCATTCCCTGTACCTAGTTGGGAGAAATGTTTTCAGTTTGTTGTGGCAATCAATTAGCTGGCAAATAAGGCTGAAATGCGAGCTATACTTGCACTATTTGAGTAATTTCAAATTGGTTTGGTTCCCGAAGCCAATCCTGGCTAGTGCGTAAAGGGAACTGGGGATTGGGGATTAGGAACCTAGTACCCAATACCCAGTACCCAATCCCCAATACCCTAATATCCAATCGCCAAGTAAAAATTATGCATCACTAACTACCACTGAGCAAAAACAAAAAAGTCAACTGGTCTTGCACTAAATAAAATAAGGCAGTACTCCAGTTGACTTTCCAGATAAATTTATACTGGTAACAAAAAACTTTTATGAACGTTGTAGAGAATACTTAAAATTACGTGGCCCTGTGTAACCAGTGAGATTAGCCAATTCTTCTAAGGTTTGGACTCCCGCATAGATTTTACCGTTGATGATCCAAGTAGGGTAGCTTTGAATGTTAGCAGCCTTACATTCATCTTTGAGAGCGTTTGGGTTATCGGCAGGAGCGCAATCTGTGTGATCGAGTTCACTGTAAGCTTCTTTACCAAACAGTAGCTTTTGTTCATGGCAGTGAGGACACCACCAAGCAACATATTCTTTAGCACCTACTTGTTTGAGGTGACGTGCTAGAGCAATTTCTGCTTCACCGGAGGTGGTGGTGACATCCCAACCAACTCCTGGTACAGGCTCCTCTTTCGGTCTGAAACTAATTATTGTCGGTTGACCAGGATTTGAGACTGTGGTAACTCCGCCTTGATTGTTAGGGCTAGCATAAATACCTAAAGTACCAATTAATGTCACCATGCCCACGACAATGGCAGTAAAAAAGATTTGCCCGATATCTTCCCAAGCACGGCCAACAATAGTCAGCACCAGCATACTAAAGGAAAAAATCGCTGAGGCAATACAGTATATACACAGTGCTTTAATTTTGAAAACCAGCAGGTAGATCAAGTAACTACTGAAGACCGACATCGCGATCGCACCTGCAAGTAGCAGTAACCAAGTCCAATTTTCTAGCTTTGTACGAGAATCTTTCTTTTTGACTGGGTCTACACTTAAAGGGGCCAAAGCGAAAATTGCCATAGCAACGTAAGCCAGAAAACCAAACAAAGCTAGGGGCAGTCCAAAAACTGTGGCATAGTCGCTCTGGAGTACGATATCGCAACTCTCAGTCGGACAGGCAGCAGAGGTTTGGGTAAACTTGACAACGGTCAGATAAGCCGTTGTCAAGGCACCACAAATAGCGATCGCTCCAATTAATAAACGCGATCGGCGATAAATCCAAGGAGTAGAAGAAAGGCGGCGACTCATAGGCAAGAATTGGTAATTGGGAATTGTTGGTAGTTGGTTGTTGGTAGTTGGTTGGTGATTGTTCCAAACAACAAACAACAAACAACAAACAACAACCATTACTCAGTTAAGATTGTAGGCTCACTGAAGAAATAGATTTGCTATCGCTTTTGGAGTTCCAACTTCGGCGTGCAGCTTCCACAAATTGGCTGACACGAATTGGATCGATTGTTTGCTCGCGACGGCCATGGCGTTTCAAGGAACTGGAAACAATCACACCATCTGCTGCCCCCAGAAGCGTCGCCACATTTTCCCAGGAGGCTCCACTACCAATAAATACTGGCGTACCTCCTGCCGCTTGCGAGGCCAATTCCAAATCTTCTCGGTTAGGTGGACTGCCAGTAGCCCAACCAGATAAAATCACAGCGTCTGCCAAACCCCGTTCAATAGTATCTTGCACGGCAACGGTGAGATTTGGGGAACTCAGAGGACGGGCGTGCTTCACCAAGACATCCGCGAAGATTTTGACATCGCTGCCTAACTCTCGCCGATAGCGCAATAGATGATGGGCTTCTCCCTCAATTAAACCCTGGTCGGTTGCCATCACACCACTTAGCACGTTGACGCGGATGAATTGCGCCCTGACACAGCTAGCAATAGCCATAGCGCTTTTGGCGTCATTTCGCAAAACATTAATACCTATTGGCAGTGTCACCATATTTTGTATCCGCTGCACCACCACAGTCATCGCACTAACAACAGCAGGATCGACCTGGTTTTTGGGAAACGGGGCATCGAAAAAATTTTCCACGATGATGCCGTCAACCCCTCCACTTGCTAGAGCTGTTGCTTCTTGTTCAGCACGGTCAATCACTGCTTTGAGGCTACCTCCCCAACGGGGCGAGGTAGGCAGTGGTAGTAAATGAACTACACCAATAATCGGCGTCTGGGTTTTAAATAACTGATATAAGTCCACGTCTTTAAACTAATATGACGGAATAGGATTAGGGGAATTGGGTAAAGGGTAAAGGATAAAGGGTAAAGGAATTTATTAACCTTTTACCCTTCCCCTTTTCCCTTTCTCCCTTTTGTTTTTTCCCATTCCCCATTTTCCATTCCCCATTCCCTTCTTTTGCACTAAACTTTGTTTTGTATTGGTTGGTTTACCGCTTCCTCCTTAGGATGGAAATTTGTGTAAAACCTTCCATAAGATATGTTAAGATAAAAACTGGTTACAAGAGGAGTTTGCAACTCACAAGACGCACAAGACGCCTAGCGGTGAGTCAGCGCGCTCCAAAGGGGTTTCCCCCATGAGCGACTGAAGAACCCGTAGACGCGCACAGCGCGGCTTCTCGTAGAGTAGGGCTTCCCACAAGGTAGGTGTTTTTCGTGGGGCAGGTGACAAACCTGTCACATTTGCAGGCAAGGCCTGGGCTGAGTGGTAGCATTACCGCTATGTAGGCGTAGTTTCGTGCGTATTTTCCTAGATGGTAGCGACTTCTCACCACACACCCAATAGGGTAAAGTGGCTCCCTTTAGGGTAGGGTAGATTCACAACGCACGTGCTGCGGTAATGTAAAATACCGGAAAGCAATTTGCTGAAAAAATGACAGGCGTCTATTTTACCCAAAGACTGGTTATTTTTCCCTTGAAAAACAGAATAGTAAAGATATCATAGCACGAACTGTCTATAATCCATTGGAGTTACAACTCTGTTAAGGTGCTTGTGACTTTTGCTGTGCGAGCATCAAGGAGAAGTTTGACTCATTGGTTCAAGTGTCCAAAATTAGAAATTAGGATTTAACTTTTGGAGTGCAAAGAAAAACAGAAAAACTTTTTTATAATATGGGTGACAAACCAACCATTGCAATTTCTCACCTAGGTTGCGAAAAAAATCGAATTGATACAGAACACATGCTGGGGCTGCTAGTAGAAGCAGGCTATGGCGTAGATACTAATGAAGAGTTAGCTGATTACGTTATTGTCAATACTTGTAGTTTTATCGAAGCAGCCCGAGAAGAATCTGTCAGAACTTTGGTAGAACTGGCAGAGGCGAATAAAAGAATCGTCATCACTGGCTGTATGGCGCAGCATTTCCAGGAGCAATTACTCCAAGAATTGCCCGAAGCAGTAGCAGTGGTGGGTACGGGCGATTACCACAAAATTGTAGATGTAATTGAGCGGGTAGAACAGGGTGAGCGAGTTAAACAGGTCAGCGTCGAACCAACCTACATAGCAGATGAAAGTATACCCCGCTACCGCACTACAACCGAAGGCGTAGCATACCTGCGCGTTGCAGAAGGATGTGATTATCGCTGTGCATTTTGTATTATTCCGCATCTGCGAGGAAATCAGCGATCGCGTACTATAGAATCTATAGTCACCGAAGCACAGCAGTTAGTAAATCAAGGCGTGCAGGAAATCATTTTGATTTCCCAAATCACCACAAATTACGGTATCGATATTTACGGTAAGCCCAAGTTAGCTGAATTGCTCCGCGCCTTGGGAGAAGTGGATATACCTTGGATTAGGATGCACTACGCCTATCCCACAGGACTCACCCCAGACGTAATTGCGGCAATTGCTGAGACACCCAACGTCTTACCTTATCTAGATTTGCCCTTGCAACATTCCCATCCCGAGATTCTCCGCGCCATGAACCGGCCTTGGCAAGGACGGGTGAACGATGCGATTATCGAGCGCATCAAGGAGGCACTACCAAAAGCGGTACTGCGGACAACCTTTATAGTCGGTTTTCCTGGCGAGTGTGATGAACATTTTCAGCATCTGTTCCAGTTCATCCAACGCCATGAGTTTGATCATGTTGGTGTTTTTACTTTTTCACCAGAAGAAGGAACACCGGCTTTTGATTTGCCCAATCAGTTACCGCAAGCTGTGAAAGATGAGCGGCGGGACGTATTGATGGAACTCCAACAACCGATTTCTCTTAAGAAAAATCAGCAGGAAATCGGCAAAGTAGTTGATGTACTCATCGAACAAGAAAATCCCCAAACAGGAAAGTTAATTGGTCGTTCGGCTAGATTTGCCCCAGAAGTGGATGGCCAAGTTTACGTTCACGGGGAAGCAAGATTGGGAACCATCGTACCAGTAGCCATCAAAGAAGCTGATACGTATGACTTGTATGGAGTAGTTAGTAGTTAGTTGTTAGTAGTTAGTTGTTTACTACTAACCACTAACCACTACCCACTATCCACTATCTACTATCCACAAACAAATAACTTAAGGAAACATTAGGAGAGTTGATGACCCTTTCTTTTCAAGAATTAGGCATTTCGCCAGAGCGCATTCAGCAATTAGAAAAAATTGGTTTTACTGCACCAACCAATATTCAAGTACAAGCGATTCCCCAACTTTTGGGAGGCCGCGATGTGGTGGGTCAATCCCAAACTGGCACTGGCAAAACAGCAGCCTTTTCTTTGCCAATTTTAGAGCGGCTGGATATCAATCAAAAGGCGGTACAAGCCTTAGTTTTGACTCCGACTCGCGAGTTAGCAATCCAAGTTCAAAATGCTATCTGTGAATTCATTGGCAACGAGGGATTGCGCGTTTTAGCAATTTACGGCGGTCAATCCATTGACCGCCAAATTTTACAGCTTAAGCGTGGTGTTCACATGGTTGTGGGTACACCAGGACGGGTAATAGACTTACTCGAACGGGGTAGCTTGAAGTTGGATCGGGTGAAGTGGTTTGTTTTGGATGAAGCCGACGAAATGCTGAGTATGGGCTTTATCGATGATGTTGAGAGAATCCTCTCCCAAGCACCACAAGAACGGCAGACAGCATTATTTTCAGCCACAATGCCGCCATCGATCCGACAGCTGGTGAATAAGTTCTTAAATGACCCAGTTACAGTCGCTGTTGAACAGCCAAAAGCCGCTCCTAATAAAATCAATCAGGTGGCTTACCTGGTACCGCGTCACTGGTCAAAAGTTAAAGCCTTACAGCCCATCTTGGAAATGGAAGATCCAGAGTCAGCTTTAATCTTTGTCCGTACTAGACGCACCGCCGCAGAACTTACCAATCAATTGCAAGCCGCTGGTCATAGTGTTGATGAATACCACGGTGACTTGTCCCAACAAGCGCGGGAGCGTTTGTTAAATCGGTTCCGCAATCGTCAGGTGCGCTGGGTGGTAGCAACTGATATTGCGGCACGAGGTTTGGATGTAGACCAACTTTCTCACGTGATCAACTTCGATTTACCAGACAGTGTGGAAACCTATGTTCACCGCATCGGTCGTACCGGACGCGCTGGTAAAGAAGGTACAGCAATTACTTTAGTGCAGCCATTTGAGCGACGTAAGCAGCAGGCGTTTGAGCGTCACGTACGTCAAAGTTGGCAAGTACTGTCAATTCCCACACGGGCGCAAATTGAAGCGCGGCAATTAGACAAATTACAAACTCAGGTGCAGGAAGCTTTGGCAGGCGAACGTATGGCTTCGTTCTTGTCCATTGTGAGCCAACTAAGCGAACAATACGATGCTCATGCGATCGCTGCTGCTGCACTACAAATTGCTTACGATCAAACCCGTCCCGCCTGGTTACAATCTGAAGCGGACTTTCCCGAAGAAGACATCACCCGGCCTGCACCCAAGCCCAAATTACGGGGTGGTCGTCGCGAAGGTGGTGGCGAGAATCGCTCCCGTCGTTCTTCCTGGGTTCCATCAGAAGCAGGCGCAACTGAAGGAGAAAAACGCGGTACTCCCAAGCCCAAACTGCGGACAGGACAACGAGAGCCTTCTATGTCACCAAAAAAGCTGGGTTCTCATACAGCTAGGGAATCAGCGTCTTAGTCAACAGTCAACGGTCAATAGTCATTGCTTTTGACTATGGACTATGGACTTTTGACTGAATAGCTAATTTTTTCTAAGTGGGCGATTTCATCATCAGCCAGTCTCCAGCCCAAAGCACCTACGTTATCTCGTACCTGTTGGGCTGTCTTCGCCCCGGCAATAGGAATCACATTCCCTTGAGCAATTAACCAATTCAGAGCAACTTGGGCAGGGGTGCGACCGTATTTTTCCCCTAGTTCGCGTAGTAAAGATATTAGTGGTTCAATTTTTTGCAAGCCTTCTTTACTAAATCGTGAGTCTAATTTTCTAGCGCCAGTTGGGGTTTTGGCGCTATCAGTGGTGTACTTACCAGTTAATAGTCCTTGTGCTAGGGGACTATAAGCTAAAATTGTTACACCCAACTCGCGAGCAGTGTCGAGAATGCCATTGCTTTCAATTTGGCGAGTCAGCAAAGAATAGCGTACTTGGTTAACAGCCAGAGGCACGCCACGACGAGCTAAGATCTGGTGTGCTTCCCGCATTTGCTGTGCTGAGTAGTTACTTACACCTATTGCCTCAATTCTGCCCCTTTCCACCTCATCTGCTAGGGTATTCATCAAGGTTTCTTGACTCATTAAGAAAGTGACAGGCCAATGCACCTGATACAAGGTAACTTTCTGGACTTGCAGGCGTTTGAGGCTGTCTGTGAGGGTATCAGCGACTGACTGGGCTGTTATCCGCCAAGGAAAGGGCCCGTACTTGCTTGCAATCTGAACTTTTTGTTCGGTTTGTTGCAGGAATTGCCCCAACAATTGTTCAGAAAGTCCAAATCCGTAAACTTCAGCAGTATCAAAAAAGGTTACACCAGCTTCTAGGGCTGCATGAAAGGCTGCTTGCAACTCCTGTTGCCCGTAGTCTTGACCGTAATTCCAAAACAGGCGATCGCCCCAAGCCCAAGTACCGATACACAGGGGTGTGACAACTGCTCCGTTTTGCCCTAATGTGATGTTTTCCATTTCCACAAAACTTTACGCCTCTTAAAGTTCCAAATACCTTTTTGAGGTATTGATGTCTGTAATTTTTCTGCTAAAAGAAATTATTACAGAAGAAATTAATATTGTCACAAAAGCAATTATGAAAGTAGAGGCTAAATGTAATTACAAACGATGAATAATTTATATTTTAGTAACTAATTTATCTAAAAATTAAATAACAAACATGTGTTATAAATTAATCCAAAATGATTGATAACCAAGTAAAATCAAAAGATTGAGATATGAATGATTTTACTTAATTCTAAAAATTAGATTATTAGAAATAATAACAGATTTTAATTTGAGAAACTGCAAGCTTATCTAATGGGAAAATTATCTATAATAACAGCACTTTTGTAATAGAACAAAAACATGAAATGCTGCAAATGACAAACTTTATTTTTGCTTATTGATTCGCTAATTTCATATAGTATTAGTACGATTTGATAAAATTACTATATATTAAGATTCCTTCTTAAGAACTATAAAATCTATAGGAATTTGAGAGTTAACACGGTTTAACTTAGTTTTTTGGATATAAATGTACTGCTTAGGTTGCAAGCAATTATGGAGACTAGCAATTTATCACCCGATTCTGAACCAAACCAGTCTGTAAATTCCATATCCATCCCCAAAGTAAAACTATTGACAATGTTTCGACTGGGTCTGTTTCAAATGGCATTAGGCATCATGTCGATACTCACTCTGGGAGTACTCAATCGAGTCATGATTGAAGAGTTACGAGTGCCGGCCTTAATTGCTGCTGGGACGATCGCCATGCATCAATTTGTAGCTCCTGTACGAGTATGGTTTGGGCAGATGTCAGACACCAAACCATTGTTAGGCTATCACCGTAGTGGTTATGTTTGGGTAGGTGCGGCTTTATTTGCGATCGTTTCTTTTCTAGCTGTACAAGTCGTTTGGCAACTTGGTCTGAGTTTACAGACGGGAAATTGGACAACTCAAACCTCAGGTTGGGTGGTATTCCTGGCTCTTATCTTTGGACTCTATGGACTTGCGATTAGTGCCAGTTCTACACCTTTTGCAGCGTTGCTAGTTGATGTTTCCGATGAAGACAACCGCTCAAAATTGGTGGGGGTTGTATGGTCAATGCTGATGGTGGGTATTATTATCGGGGCGATTATCAGCAGCGGCTTGCTTCGGCAAATTGCTTTGGATGCACCTTTAGAGGTAGTGCAAACCCAAGTCAACCGTCTGTTTTTGATTGTCCCGGCAATTGCTTTCGGATTATGCTTGCTAGCAACAGTCGGCGTAGAAAAAAAATATTCCCGCTATGCTATCCGTTCCAATGCAATTGATCGAGAAGATAAGATTACTTTGGGTATGGCGATGCGGGTGCTGACTGCTAGCCGCCAAACAGGGATATTTTTCACATTCCTGCTGCTTATGACGATTAGTTTGTTCATGCAAGATGCAGTTTTAGAACCCTACGGCGGCGAAGTCTTTAGTATGACTATTGCCGAAACTACAAAACTCAATGCTTTCTTTGGCACGGGAACACTGGTTGGCTTAAGCATGACTGGTTTTTTAATTGCCCCGCGTTTGGGTAAGAAAAACACAACCAAGCTGGGATGTATTGCTGTGGCAGGTTGCTTTGTAATCATTATTCTGGCGGGGACAACCGCTAATCCTAAATTTCTGCAATGGAGTTTAATCCTGTTTGGTTTTGCTTCTGGTGTGACTACAACTGGAGCGCTAAGCTTGATGCTGGATCTGACTGCTGCGGAAACTGCCGGGACATTTATTGGTGCTTGGGGATTGGCGCAGGCTTTGGCAAGGGCGCTAGCCACGGTATCTGGTGGTGCAGTATTGAACTTAGGTAAAACTTTGCTAACAACACCACTATTAGCCTACGGATTGGTATTTGCTACACAAGCTATAGGTATTTTGTTAGCATTGGGGCTTTTAGCTAGAGTGAACGTCACAGAATTTCAGCGTAACGCCAAACAAGCGATCGCATCTATTTTGGAAAGTGAATTAGATTAATTGTTAGTAGTTAGTAGATAGTAGTTAGTAGTTAGTTGTTGGCTGTTGACTACTAACCACTAACCACTAACCACTAACCATTCATAAAATGACTGAATTTTGGACTACTGTGTTGGAATTTGCCCAAACTACTACCGCCAGGGTGGGCAAGCAGTTAATGCAAGATTTTGGGCAGGTACAGGCTTTGCATAAAGCTGATGGCAGTTTGGTAACGCGTGCCGATAAATGGGCGGATCAACAACTGCAAGATGCGATCGCTTCTACTTTTCCTGGTTATGGTATTTTGACTGAAGAAGGTGATAAGGTTTTTCCTGGTACGGAATGGTGCTGGGTAATTGATCCCTTGGATGGTACTACCAACTTTACACGCGGCATTCCTATTTGGTCAATTTCATTGGGTTTATTGTATCAAGGCACACCTGTATTTGGTTACGTTTACGTGCCACCGTTGGCAGAAGCTTTTCACGGCTTCTGGAAAGGTTCGTCAGGCTTAGCAGTCCCCACTGGCGCTTTTCGCAATTTTCATCCCATCCATACCAGTAGCGAAGTTCCCAGCAATCATCACTTCTTTAACCTCTGTTCGCGCAGTACCTCAGTGATGCAAAAAAACTTTCCCTGCAAAATCAGGATGTTAGGTGTTGCTAGCTACAACTTTCTCACCGTGGCGACAGGGGCGGTATTGGGTGGTGTTGAGGCGACACCAAAAGTTTGGGACATAGCTGCTGCTTGGGTGATAGTCCAAGCAGCTGGAGGAAGTTGGATATCGCTGAAATCAGAACCGTTTCCTTTATTAGCAGGGGTTGATTATAGCGATCGCTCTTTCCCTACCTTAGTTGTCAGTCGTCCGGAATTGGTATCGGTGTTTATGCCGTTTCTGGAAGAGTTGAAAGTTTGAACTTAGCTACTTTCTAAGTTGATTGGGTGAACTACCCCTGCTTGCTGAGGCGATCGGCAGGGGTTTTCTGGGGGCAAACTGATAATAATAAAGAGTTAACTATTACAGCACGGCGGAAATAAAGCTACCATTCTAAATCAACGAAAAGCCTAGATAATAAGCTTTTTGACTTTTGACTTTTGAATGCGTGACTTTTGACTTCCGCACAGTGGTACTATCCTATCGTTTCCCTCACCCAAGTACGAAAAGACTTCAGCAAAGCAATCTCCCCCATAGTTTTACTCTGCTCAATAAATCTATTAATGTCACTTCCCGAAACTATAGGAAAAGCAACGCTAAATTCGCGCTCTACATATTGCCTCTCTACCAGCTGATAAAATTTTAAATCTCGTCCGTTGTATCTCCAAAGTTCAGTTACACCCAATGCTGAGTAAATTCCTAACTTATTCACTGAACTGCTGGTAATATCAATTTCAATGGCTAAATCAGGTGGTGGATCGGTTTCTAAATCTAATGTTTCTCTGCCTCTAATAGCAGATTCATTTTGAATGTAGTAGCAAGTGTCTGGTTCTATTCCTTTTTTGGTAATTTTTCTTTTTAATGTTGTTGAACCAGCGCTTTTGATTTCAATTCCTAGTTCTTCAGCTAAAGCAATAATAAAATTCGCAAAATTACACTTGGGATTTTCATGTTCAAAAAGTGGAGTCATTATTTCTAAAGTGCCATCTTCATAAGCAAATCGAGAACCTCTCTCCTCACCTGTATCTTTTAGCAAGGCTTCAAAGGTTTCCCAACTAACGTTATGTAGTACCGTTCTTTGCTCGGCGGGTGTTGACGTGGCAACCATCTTTTAAGTTGGATAATTTCTAAAGCAGCTTAATTCTATTTTTACCCAAATCTTTGAGATTGAAAATTCCAACCGTAGAAACAAAGCCCGCAAATGCGGACTTTATGTGTAGCCTATATAGGCATAGGCAAGCTTAGTTTGTGTAGCCATCTATAGGCATATATTTACTCACCCTACATTTCACCGAAAATACTGCTAAAAAAGTCGATGGTTTCCTTCAATGCTTTGATGAAAACATCAATTTCCTCACGGGTGTTGTAGAAAGATAAACTTGCCCGTGCAGTTGCAGCAGCACCTAAGTAGCGGTGTAATGGTTGTGTGCAGTGGTGTCCGGAACGGATGGCAACGCCTTCTTGATCTAATAATGTCGATAAGTCGTTAGCATGGACTTCTGTGGCAGTAAATGCAGCAAGCGCAGCTCTACCTTCACCTTTTGCATCCGGTTTCGGCCCGTAAATTCTAATTTGGGGAATTTTTTCTAATTGCTCGAATAGGTAAGCAGTTAATTCTGCTTCGTAGGCGTGGATTTTATCCATGCCTATTCCGGTGAGGTAGTCAACTGCTGCACCAAGGGCGATCGCTTCTCCAATCGCAGGTGTACCAGCTTCAAATTTATGCGGTAAATCTGCGTAGGTGGAATAGTCTAAAAATACCTCAGCGATCATTTCTCCACCACCCAAAAACGGTGGCATGGCTTGCAGTAATTCCAACTTGCCGTACAACAAGCCAATCCCTGTTGGGGCGCACATTTTATGACCGGAAGCTACTAACCAATCACAGTCAATTTGCTGTACGTCAACGGGCATGTGGGGTACACTTTGGCAAGCATCAATTAATACTTTTGCCCCGTATGTGTGTGCTAGAGTGCAAATTTCTGCCACTGGGTTAATGCAACCCAAAGTGTTAGAAACATGCACCACTGACACCAATTTTGTTTTCTCGGAAAGCAGCTTTTGAAACTGTTCCAAATCAAAAGTTTCTTCTGGTGTCAATTCTACATACTTCAACACCGCACCCGTTTTTGCGGCGACAAACTGCCAAGGAACGATATTACTGTGGTGTTCCATCACCGACAGGATAATTTCATCTCCTGGCTGCAAATTGTTCATTCCCCAGCTGTAAGCAACCAAGTTAATCGCTTCAGTTGCATTGCGGGTGAAAACAATTTCCTGACGCGATGCAGCATTTATGAACGCAGCAACTTTGTCTCGCGCTGCTTCGTAAGCATCGGTAGCTTTGGCGCTGAGGGTGTGTACGCCGCGATGGACATTAGAATTGTACTGTTCGTAGTAATCCCGTAGGGTATTAAGTACGAGCAGAGGTTTTTGAGATGTCGCAGCGTTGTCAAAGTAAACTAAGGGTTTGCCATTGACTTCCTGATGTAATATCGGGAAGTCAAGACGGACTTTATTGGCAAGGGTTCTTTCTTGGGTAAAAGTCATGTTTAATAAGTCAAAAGTCAAGAGTCAAGAGTCAAGAGTCAAGAGTCATTGGATATAGACTGAAGACTATTGACTGTTTGTGTGAGTTTTTCACGCAGGGAGGAAAGTGGTATGTGGTTGATGATTTCGGCAGCAAAGGCGTTAATTAATAAGTTACGCGCACTTTCTTGATCGATACCCCGGCTTTGCAGGTAGAAGATTTCATCATCTTCTAGCTGACTAACGGTAGCACCGTGAGCGCATTTAACATTATCTGCGGTAATTTCTAGTTGAGGTTTGGTATCAACTCTGGCTTTAGATGATAGTAGCAAATTGCGATTCAATTGCGCTGCGTCTGTCAACTGCGCTGGTTTGGGAACAAAAATTTTACCGTTGAATACCGCATGAGCGCGATCGCCTACTATCGTCTTATGCAATTGCTGACTCATACCATAAGGATGATTAAGTGCGATCGCACTGTGAGTATCTGCTAACTGGTTTCCACCAATCATTGTCAACCCATTCAGAGTAGTCTCTGTTTGCTCACCAGTTTGCAAAATCTCTAAATTGTGGCGTGAAATCTTCCCACCCAAAGTAACGGCATTACAGGTATAGCGACTGTAACGTGCTTGCGTAACGGCAGTTTTACCAACGTGAAAAGCTTCAGTACCATCCCACTCCACCCGAGTGTGATTCACCTGAGCATTATCTTCTATCCAAATTTCCGTCACTACATTGGTGAAATAAACCTGTTGTTGTGAAGGCATCTTGCCTGCCACATACTCTTCCACCAAACTCACCTGAGAACCGCTTTCTGCGACTACCAAACAACGCGGCTGACAAATTATCGGTTCCTCACCAGCAGCAACGAATACCAAATGAATTGGTGTTTCTACTACCACGTTCTTAGGAACCCAAACCACAGCCACATCAGTTATGCCAGCAGTGTTGAGGGCGGTAAAAACTTCCAGTGCCCCTTCTGCTTGTGCTAAATACTGCTGCACGCGGGATTGTAGAGAAGTTACATGTAACGTCTGTGCTAAATTGCTAACTACTACTCCATCTGGTAATCCAGAAACGGCTGATAACTCAGGTGCATAAACACCGTTCACAAATACCAAGCGAGAGTTAGCCGCCTCCGGTAAAATATTCGGTTGTAGAGACGTTGCATGCAACGTCTCTACATTAAATTTCACCTGCCGTAAGGGGGATAAATCGGTAAAGCGCCATTCTTCATCGCGGGTGGTAGGCAAAACAGAATGACGTACCCAATTGCCAGCGCGATCGCGCAACTGTTGCAACCAACCCTCTGATTTTGATGCAGTTACTTGATTTAACAACTCAGTCAGATAAGCATCTCTATCGAGTAGAGTTGAAGTCAGAATGGTTGCATTCGAGTTAGGAATTGGACTGGGAGAAACTTGAATAGACATTACACACCCACCAACTCTTCTAACAACCAGTCATAGCCACGGGATTCTAACTCCAGTGCCAACTCCTTACCGCCAGACTTAATAATCCGTCCCTTTGCCATGACGTGAACATAGTCCGGCACAATATAATTAAGTAACCGCTGGTAATGGGTAATCATGATCGTGGCATTCTCTGGGCTAGCTAACTGGTTTACCCCATTCGCCACAATCTTCAAGGCATCAATATCCAAACCCGAATCTGTTTCATCTAGAATAGCCAGCTTCGGTTCTAGTAGCGCCATTTGCAGAATTTCATTCCGCTTTTTCTCGCCACCAGAAAAACCCTCATTCACGCTCCGATTGAGAAAAGTAGAGTCCATTTTCACGACTTCCAGCTTTTCGTCGATGAGATCGTCAAAATCAAATGCATCCAATTCTTCTAAACCTTGCGCCTTCCGACGAGAATTGTAAGCCACGCGCAAGAAATCCAAATTGCTGACACCCGGAATCTCTAACGGGTACTGAAACGCCAAAAATATTCCAGTCCTCGCGCGTTCTTCCGGTTCCATTTCCAGCAGGTTTTGCCCCTGGAAAATCACTTCACCGCCAGTCACCTCATACGCCGGATGTCCAGCCAACACCTTGGAAAAAGTACTCTTACCAGAACCATTCGGCCCCATAATGGCATGGATTTCTCCCGAACGCACCTCCAGATTTACACCCGTGAGAATTGGTGTCCCATCAACTTCAGCTGTCAAATCTCTTACCGACAGTATCACTTCACTATTCCCAATAATCATGTTCTCTCTCTTTTAAATTCCTTCTTTGTGTCTTAGTGTCTTTGTGGTTCAATAGTATTTTTAACCACCAAGGCACCAAGACACCAAGTTACCCAACACTACCTTCCAACTTCAGACTCAACAGCTTATCAGCTTCGACAGCGAATTCCATCGGCAAATTATTAAACACATCCTTACAGAAGCCGCTAATCATCATCTTGACTGCATCTTCTGAGGAAATGCCCCGCTGTGCAAAGTAAAATAATTGGTCTTCCCCAATCTTGGAAGTAGAAGCTTCATGCTCTACTTTAGCTGTATTATTTTGCACTTGGATGTAGGGGAAAGTATTGGCGTGGGCGTTATCCCCAATCAGCATCGAGTCGCACTGGGAATAGTTCCGCGCTCCTTTTGCCTTCGGGTTGATTTTCACCAAACCCCGGTAGCTGTTACTAGATTTACCAGCAGAGATACCTTTAGAAATAATCGTACTGCGGGTGTTTTTACCAATGTGAATCATCTTGGTGCCAGTATCGGCTTGCTGCATGTTATTTGTCAGCGCCACCGAGTAAAATTCACCGACGGAGTTATCACCCACCAGCACGCAGCTGGGATACTTCCAAGTGATAGCAGAACCAGTTTCTACCTGAGTCCAAGAAATCTTGGAATTTACACCCTGACATAAACCGCGCTTGGTGACGAAGTTGTAAATACCACCTTTGCCGCTTTCATCCCCGGCGTACCAGTTTTGCACGGTGGAGTATTTAATCTCGGCGTTGTCGAGGGCAACAAGTTCCACAACCGCAGCATGTAGCTGGTTGCTGTCGTACATTGGTGCAGTGCAGCCTTCCAGGTAAGAAACGTAGCTGTCTTCATCGGCGATAATTAATGTCCGCTCGAATTGCCCTGTATCGCCGCTGTTGATGCGGAAGTAGGTAGACAGTTCCATTGGGCATTTGACGCCTTTGGGAATGTAGACGAAGGAACCATCGCTGAATACAGCAGAATTGAGGGCGGCAAAGTAGTTGTCTGCTGTGGGAACAACGCTACCCAGGTACTTTTTGACTAATTCTGGGTATTCTTGTATTGCTTCAGAAATAGAGCAGAAGATAACCCCTTCTTTCGCCAGTTTTTCTTTGAAGGTAGTGGCGACGGAAACACTATCGAAAATCGCATCCACGGCGACGTTCGCCAGTCGCTTTTGTTCTGACAGAGGAATGCCTAGCTTCTCAAAAGTTTCTAGAAGGGTTGGATCGACTTCTTCCAAGCTTTTTTTCTTGGCTTGTTGCTTGGGCGCTGAGTAGTAAATAATATTTTGATAATCAATTGGCGGATACTTGACGCTAGGCCAAGTTGGTTCTGTCATTTTTTGCCACTGGCGATAGGCTCTAAGACGGAATTCCAACATAAATTCCGGCTCGTTTTTCTTGGCAGAGATGGTGCGGATGACATCCTCGTTTAGTCCACGGGGAATTGTGTCTGCCTCAATTTTGGTAACGAAGCCGTACTTGTAGGGCTGATTAACTAAGGTTTTGACAGTGGCACTCATCGTTAGTTTTCTCTTGTGTTCGCAAATTTAATCTCTTTAAGGATGGGAGACGGGCTTTTTACAACCAATTCCCATTTCGTGTTACCGAATGGTCACACGACTGTTACAATAAGGATAACTACTAAAACAACAGCCATGTTGTTTAACACATCTTCATTTTACGCTAGATTAACAACAATATTGTTGTCAAAGTGAAATTTAATCATGAATTTTTAGGACGACGATGGCGACTACCCACCAGTCCTCAACTAAGCAAGATATCCTAGAATATCTCCTCAAACACTTTCAAGCTACGGCTGTTGATTTGGCCGCAGCATTAGATATTAGCCCCCAAGCGATTCGTCGTCATCTCAAAGACTTGGAGACGGAGGATCTGATTGTCTATTCGTCGGTGCAGGCGGGAATGGGGCGTCCGCAGCACGTCTATAAATTAAGTAGTAAGGGACGCGATCGCCTGCGTCGAGAAGCGGCTGATAGCTATGGAGAGTTTGCCGTTTCGTTACTCGACACCGTTGCAAAAACGGTAGGACATGACCAAGTAAGTACGATTTTAAGAAAACAGTGGGAGCGTAAAGCACAAGAATATCGAGAACGCTTGGGTGAAGGTTCTTTACCAGAAAGGGTAGCTACCTTAGTAGAACTGAGAAAAGCAGAAGGCTATATGGCGGAGTACTACCCCCTAGACTCAACTGAGTCAGAAAGTGGCGATCGCTTTATTTTAATGGAGCATAACTGCGCTATTTCCAACCTTGCAGAGTCTTTCCCCACTATTTGCGGTCATGAATTAGAAATGTTTGCCGCTGTTCTACCAGATTGTACAGTAGAACGTACCCACTGGATTATTAACGGCGAACATCGTTGTGGTTATTTAGTGCAAGCGAGAAAACAAAGAATATAAGAGTAAATTAGTCTTTCATCTTCAGTGTATGTCAGAGATAATGGGTAATTGGTAATTGGTTTTACGAAACTAATTACTGTTTTTGAATTAATTAGTTTTATATACAGTTTATGGATTTACCACCACAACATCCATCAGAACAGTTTCTAACCTTGGAAGAGTCAGCACAAGTCGATGCTGCTTTACTTTCTTCTCCAGAGAAATTTTTAACAAGATTGACTATTTCATCACTAAAACTTTTGAAGCACATTGCTGATGAATACAATGTTGCAGTTGAAGATTTAACCACAAAGCAAGTGATTGCTTGGTTTGAAAAAGATAGTAAGATTAAGCGAGAACAGGGAATAGAAGCTGCATATTTAAAGTGGTAAGGGGATATTGGATAGTGGATAGTAGATAGTGGTATTCAACTACCAACTAACCACTAACTACTAACTATTAACAACAAACCAAATAGTAAAAAAGCACCTATTTTAGGTGCAAATATAAGCAGTAACAAATTATTTTCCGATCGTATGTAATTCGTATGTAATTGTATTAATTACGCTCTGTAATTTTCTGCATTACGCGGATTGCGAGTGCCAACAACTGCTCCAATCATCGCTGCAACTAAACCTAACAAAGAACCAAATACAAACCACCACAATGCCTGCCGTAAATTAGCTGCGACCTGACGAGCTTGTTCAGCAGTGAGATTGGGTAGAGTTTGCGGCACAGCCCCAGTACCAGGCTGCTGAATCTGATTTATTACTGCTCCGGCATTAGCAGCTGCAACACCAAAAGCGCCTGTTACCCCACTTGCTAATAGCCAAGAGCTTAATGCCAAAGTTGTTGCCCAGAGAATAGCACCATTGAGAAGTGCTGTATTGCGGTTCATCGGGCCACAGGCGCGAGTTGTCACCCAACCACCAGTAAATAAGGAAATCAACAAAGCAACGGTTGACCAAATACCCACATTTGTAGCAACATCTGGTGTAATTGTTCTGGGTCTACCTGAAGCTTCAATAGTACCTGCTCCGATAGCACTGAACAAGGCGCTCAAGATTAATTGAGTTGCTAGGGCAACTAACACACCGGCAATTATCGGTCCCCAGCGAACGCGATCGTGGTAATCAACTACTCGGGTTGTTGCCGCAGGTTCAGTAATAACTTCACCACTTGTACGATTTACATAGGACATAAGCTATTTATCTCCTTAGTACTTCTGTAAGGTTTTTCAGTTATTTTTTGCTTATCTTATAAATTAAATTGCTATTTATTGCTTTTAATATCTATCATGAGAAAGAGTTACTGGCTCTATCTTTAGTAATAAAAAATAGGCTGATATAAAGTAATTTAATACAGTCTTGTCTTGTTTGAAGAATGTAATTTTTCTTATGTTTTTTTTAAAAAAATTAAGGTTTTATCTAAAGTAAATCATTTGTAAAAATAATTTTGAAACATAAAAAATAGGTAAGCGTGTAGTGAGCGCTTGAGCGCTCACTGCAAATTTTAGTGTGTTTATGATTGATCTAGTAAAAATTCCCAGGCTAGCGCATTTTTACAGCCATTTTCACAGCAGTGCCTGTGGCGGTGATTAGCATCAGAACTCCTGACTGATCAACATTGATTGTACCTGTATCAAATTCAATGCCAATTACAGCGTCTGCACCCAAACGTAATGCCCGTTGTTCTAATTCTGCTAGTGCTTTTCGTTGACCTTCTTCAAACAAACGTTCGTAGCTAGCAGTGCGTCCGCCGAAAAAGTCCCGCAAGCCAGCCATAAAATCTCGCAGAAAGTTGCTGCCGTAGACGACTTCTGCTGTCACAATTCCTAAGTAAGATTCTATAATGGCTCCTTGAATCACATCAGTAGTAGTTAAAATCATAGATTTGCCTCACAAAGATAACTATCGATTTATATCAATTGTCAACATTAACGCAATGGATAATCTAGTTGTCATGAATTGCGTACACTAGGACAGATGAAAAAGAGAATAAGTAGGTCGGCACAAATAAAGTTAACTAGTAAGGATTGTCATTTGTCATTTGTCCTTTGTCATTGGTAGGGTTTTAAATCCCCTTCCAAATTTTTCCGCTTAAACCTAGTCCCCAGTCCCTAATCACCAGTCCCCAGTCCCTTTTAAAATAAGTACGAATTGAAGCTCAAGGATGGGAAACCTAGAGTCCTACCTGTGGGGATTAAGTACAAATTCCCTATTCTCAATGCCCAATGCTCCATTCCCCATATTCAAGTGAAGTCTATTGTCTGCTCTACCAGTTTGTATCGTCATGGCTCAATAGTTGTAATTTTAAGTTGAAATTTGGGATTTTGTGTTAGTTATAACCAACAATGAAAGTATTTCTTTGTTTAATAATTTCTTGCTTGTGATTTTTACAAGTATCAAAAGAGACGATGTAAATTAGTGTTTGGCACTAGAGAAAAGATTTAGTATGTTATGAATATTTGGTAAAAATAGGCAACTAGAGTTTGCAAAACAGAATATTTTTGTTTTAATGTACAAGCAATCATGTAAATTCTATAAATTTTGCATACACTTTCGGGTAGTTTGCTGTGTACAAAGGAACTTCATTCTTATTTAGTGTTCTCCTATTAGGAAGTATTGCTACAACAATGCCTTCAGTAGCTCAGGCTCAGATATCAGTAGCACAACGCCAAAGCACTCCAGAAGTGAAAGAACTGTTGGAACAAGGACGTAGATTGGTGGACACTGGCGATTATAGTGGTGCGATCGCAGTCTATCAACAAGCAGCAAACTTAGAGCCCAAAAATGCCTCAATTTATTCCGGAATTGGTTATTTACACGCATTACAAGGAAATTACCCCGCAGCATTAACTGCTTACCGCCGTGCTGTTAGTCTGAATCCAAATAATAGTGATTATCAATATGCTTTGGGTTATATCAGTGGCAATTTGGGTGATAATAACGCAGCAAAAGAAGCTTATCGCAAAGCGATACAAATCAACCGTGGTAATGTCAATGCCTATATAGGATTAGCTACTATTCTGACGCGGTTGGGAGAATATACTAATGCTCAGTGGGCATACGAGGAAGCTGTAAAACTTGACTCGAAAAATCCCCAAGTTTATGAATTGCGCGGGACGATGTTAAAAAAACAGGGTAAATCTAAAGAAGCGATCGCTGTTTTTAAAAAAGCCCGTGACTTATACGAACAGCAAGGTAAGTATGACAGCGTTACCAGAGTAGAAGCTACTCTGCGTGATTTAGGAGGATAAGATTAATCTAGCTGGCGTCCAGTAAGTTCCACAAAAATATCTTCTAGGTTAGAGGGGCGTACCATAATTCCAGTTTTATCTTGTAGTTTGTCTAAGTAAATGTTCGCTTCAGCCAAGGTTGGGAAAAAGAGATATTCCCAACGATCTCCAACTTGCTTCATCACTAAACCTTCACCGTGAGTAGAGCGCAATTCTTGTAAAGTTCCCAAAGATATCAACTTACCACTATCCATAATGCCGATGCGATCGCACAAATATTCAACCTCTTCCATGTAATGGGTTGTCAGCAGCATCGTCATACCTTGCTTATTCAAATCCTTAATAATCTCCCAAAGACGCCGCCTTGTTTGGGGATCTAGCCCCACAGTTGGTTCATCCAAAAATAGAATTTGCGGTTGGTGCAACAAAGCTCTCGCAATTTGTAAGCGCCGCTTCATCCCCCCAGACAAGGTTTTTACTAAGTCATTACGTTTTGGAGCAAGTTCTACATAATCTAGCCATTGATTAATCAGGCGCTGTCGTTGCGGGTTAGCAATGTGATGTAATCTACCGTGTAGCTCCATATTTTCCCATACGGTTAAATCACCATCAACGCTGATTTGCTGCAACACTACACCTATGCATTGCTTTGCCATTAAGGGTTGACGTACCACATCATACCCACATACCTCAATTCGCCCTTCGGTAGGTTTAGTAAGTGTGGTCAGCATCCGAATTGTAGTAGATTTACCTGCACCATTGGGGCCAAGCAAACCAAACATTTCTCCCGCCGCAATGTCAAAAGAAAGACCATTGACTACGGGAACTTTATTGTAAACCTTGTAAACGTTTTCTAGGGAAACAGCAACTGTCATGACGTGAATTTCGGTTTTGCCGCATTTGCGTAAAGTTTTATTAACAATATTAAGTACTTAGACAGAATTAATTACACACATTGTTTTCCTGTTAAGCGTTAAGAGTTAAGAGTTCCCTCGTATTTGAGTGACCTGTCGCCACAAGAAAAATGTGACAGCAGCAACGCTGACAATGGCACAGGTCAATATAATTAGAAGCCACTTTAACATTGCTGATGAGCAAGAATGCTACATACAACAACTATTGTAATAATTTAAAAAGCTTCAGAATGTTTTGCCACCAGAAATATCGTAAATTTTCAATTTATTGTAGAGACGCGAACAATCGCATCTCTATAACCCAATACACTTGGCGATCGGATAATTTACCCACCGATAAAATTTGTAGAGACGTTGCAATGCAACGTCTCTACTTAATATTGTTGACTACTACTGCAACAAAGAGCTTTTGATTTACTGGGTGTTAGCCTGAATTGTACCCGGTAAATGCTGAGTCAAAATCGCCAAAAGCCCATCTATGTATACACTAAACTTTTTTATCAAAAGGAAACTTCAGATGAGTGTTACCCGACTATTTCATACACTGTTTCCAGTGGTTTTTTGCCATTCTTAACTATGTTTTCTCCCTGGGTATATTCTTCGCTACTTATACTCATGTAACTTGTATCTGCCACACTGTTTTTGTAGTCGTTCCCAAAGTCCGTCCACGTATGTAAATTCTCAAACAAATTATTTTTATCTACAGAATTGGTGCTATTGCTAGAGATGACAGTATCGCTACTGGTTGCAATATTGTTGCTGCTAAAGCTACTAGCGCTAATTCTAAAAGTAGCAGCATCGCCATTAGCTGTATAGGTGGTAGTGGCAACTTTAGATTGTGTTGTAGTTCCAGATATCTGCGTGATAATCTGACGTACTTGAGAATCAGTCAGATTAGGGTTAGCGCTGAGCATCAATGCAACTACACCAGCAACATGAGGAGTTGCCATCGATGTGCCGCTATAAGATGCGTACTTATTACCTGGAATTGTGGAGTAAATGTTGACTCCAGGGGCTGTGACATAAGCAAGTGGATTTGTTCCGGCACGGTTCGAGAAGCTAGCCAAGTTATTATACTTATCAACTGCCCCAACAGCCAGTCCCCAGTTTTCTGCATAACGGGCAGGATAATCTGGTACTGAGCCACCATTATTGCCTGCTGCCATAACTACAATCGCTCCTTTGCTAGCGGCATATTGAACGGCTGATTGGAGATAGCTGTCGCTAGAAGAACCACCGAGGCTAAGGTTAATGACACGCGCACCATTATTAACTGCGTAACGAACACCATTGGCGATCGCACTGTAGTAACCCTGGCCACTACTATCCATAACTTTTACCGACATAATCTTGGCATTATAAGCAATACCTGTAACACCAAAGCTATTTTTAACCCCAGCAATAGTACCAGCTACGTGAGTACCGTGACCGTTATCGTCGAAGGAGTTGTTGTTGTTACCATCAAAGTTCCAGCCATAGACATCATCTATGTAACCATTACCATCATCATCTTTGCCGTTGCCAGCAATTTCTTTGCTATTCGTCCAGATATTGGTGCTGAAGTCTGGGTGATTATAGTCCACCCCTGTATCTACTACTGCAACGATAACACCCTCACCCGTGTAACCCTTTGCCCAAACTTCCGGGGCTTTCACCATATCAGCTCCCCAATTATTACCTCCTAAGTCAGGAACATCAGCAAAGGTATTTTGACCAATCGCTTTAGCCACCGCAGCAGAGGCGTCTATCAAACCATAGCCAGAGGTTGAATTATACCCTTTACCACCCGTGCCAGTAATGTTAATCTCACGAGCAACGACATTATTGCTGTTATTAGTTTCGAGTACATTATCTAGAGCATCAGCTCTATACAGTAAAAAGTAGTTTCCTGAAGCAATGTTGCTATCTAAAGTGACATTTTGAGATTGAGAGACAGAATTACCAGCTTCAATACTGCCAATCCAGTTCCAGCCTAAAAATGAGTCATCGTTACTGATACTTTTATCTTTAGAAAGATAAAAATTTGTGTAGTTAAACCCAGCATTATTTTTACCTTTGTTCTTTACTTGATAGGAAATTTGGATAGTACTGCCTGCTGTTGCGACACTAGGAGCCGAAGCATTTTGTATTACTAAATCTGCTTTTGCAGCTTTTGAGGATTTGGCTTTTGTTGATTTACGGCTCTTGCGTCCTAGTTCATTAACATCTGGTTCTAACGCATTTTCAGTTGTTTGAAAACTACTATGACTACTGAAATTAAAATTGCGATTATCTTGATAATTCAAACTATCTACTGAGGAAGCAGGAGTGATATTTAGCCCTTTATCATCAAATAAATTATGACTGCGATTATCAATGGGCATAAGTATTTGCTCCTCTAAAAATTTTCTAGTCTTGAATCCCTCCCTCTTTGACAATAATTACTATAGAAACAGATTTAGAAATGCTAGCTTATTTACAAATAAATTGATGAAATTATATATTTCAAGGTTTTAAAACATAAACACTAATTTTGTATATGTGATAACTAATAAAAAATATCGTTTTGTAATGAGCACTTAAACACTAATTAAGAACTAAATATAAAATGAGAGCTTTGTTTGTAGTGTAGACGCCCCTTGTGGGCGGCTTCCCGGAGGGTACGATTAGCGCGGACATCTTCATCATCCATTGTGCTGAGAGTAGTCAAATCAAGCTGTCCAGTAAGAATTGACTCTGCTAGCAAGCGTCCGTAAAGAGCTTTTTGGCGACTAAAGCCAATTCGTTTTAATTCAACTTCATCGAGCTGAAAAAAATGTTCCGGAGTGATTGGTGATATCGTGGCTTGCAAGCGCGTAAAGACAGCTTTCGCTGAGGCGAGAGACACTTGTTGTTCTAAAATGATTTGGATGAGCGTGGCAAAACCTGCTTCCCGCATCCACAATGGTGGTAGACCAAAAGTATTGAGGATATCTGCTAAATCGCGATCGCGGTCTGCAAGCACGCTCAAGGCGTGAGTGTAGTTATCTTGGGTTAATATTTCTGACACTGCTGTTTATAAGAAAGTACTGAACCAAGCTTCTAAATCTGCGATCGCCCAAGGGGGACTGCGCTTCGTGTGATGCCTTAGCAACGCGGATTATCAAGACTATCTTTTTTCACCATTATACGAGCAGCAATATTTGCCCCTAACCCCAGACATTTGTTTTGCCAGGCGACTACTACAGAGCCACTTTTTATGCAGCTTCTGATCTGAATTTCTATTCCAGGGATTAATCCTATACTCGACAGATAGTCAATATTATCTAGGTGATTAAAAGTTACAATACATACAACTTCACCTTGCTTTGCCTGAGATAGAGGAAATACAGGACTGCCAGATTGGATTTTATTATCACTGTCATTCAAATTCTGATTGAATGTAGTTTTAGGTGTATCGCAGACAAAAGTAAATCCCTGCCATGCTCTGATCGCAGAGCGATCGCTATTATTCACTCAAATACCTCCTGATACTAAGTCCGGACAATTAGTGCTAACTCAACCCTAACAACCTCGCTCCTTGATAAAACAGCGTACTCACAACCCACGCCCACATTAGCCCATAGGTAACTGATAGAAGGGTAAACCGGATACTCTTAGATTCGCTGCGGATGGTGGCGACTGTTGCCAAACAAGGGGTGTAAAGCAAACAAAAGAGCATAAAACTGTAGGCTTGAATTGGTGAAATTGTCTGGGCAAGGGTTGCCTGGACAGCATTAGGATCGGTGAGATTGTAGATGGTTGCTAGAGAACCAACCAAAATTTCTTTGGCGATGAACCCAAAAATCAGAGCAATAGTTAACTCCTTGGGTATGCCAGCCGGATTTAGGACAGGGGTGAAAAACTCTCCAATTCGAGTGGCGTAGCTCACATTCTCGTTGCCGGGTAAATGGGTTAGCAACCAAACAGCTAATACACCGATCGCAATCAATCCACCAGTTCGCTGCAAGAATGCTTTCACCGCATCCCAACCCGTAACCATGCCAACCAAAAGCGGGGTGGTAACTAGCATCCCAATTGGGTTTGCTGTACCTTGAGGTAAATTGCTCAACAACCAAACACCAGCCACCCCTGCTGTAATGAATCCTGTCGCCCGTTGTAGAAAGTGCTTCAATTCACCCCATCCTCGCAGAAAGATTTGCTGGAGTGTGGGAAAGCGATAGGGAGGCAGTTCAATCACAAATGGCTCCCGGTTTTGAAAATGCCCTTTCATTAGTAATCCAGTTAGCAGTGCCACCAGGAAACTGAACAGGTAAAGCGAGAACAGTACTAATGGCCCCCAAGTGCGATCGAAGAGGGCATCGATGATAAACACAAATACTGTTAACCGTGCCGAACAAAGGGCGAAGGGAACGATCAGAATTGTTAGCAAGCGTAATGCCCGCGATCGCATCACTCGCGTTCCCATGATTGCCGGGATGTTACACCCAAACCCCATAATCAGCAACACGAAACTGCGCCCATCCATGCCAAAGCGATACATCAACGAATCCATTATGTATGCTGCTCTGGAGAAGTAACCACTGTCTTCCACAATTGCCATCATGAAGAAAAATGTGATGACTAAGGGAATAAAGGATGCTACTGTCGCTAATCCACCATAAATTCCATCTACCAGAAAGCCCCGCCAAAACTCCGATAAGTTGACTGTCACCGGAGCAATGACTACTTCCTGCAACCATCCTGTGATCGCATCAGCAACATCCTGTAATGGCAATCCCACCAGCCAAACAAATTCAAACATCAAGTAAATCGACAGGAAAAATAACGGTAGTCCGATCACCGGGTGCAGCAACACTGCATCTAGGCGTTCCGTCAGCGTCTTGAACAAGCGCGAGGGCATTTCCACCGTGTCTTCTAGGATTTCCCGGATTTGCGATTCTGAGATCGAGGGGTGTGCTTCAATCCGGCGCTTCAGTTCTGTGGAGGCAATGGGAATTCGTTCTTGTGCCAATTTCTGAGTGATTTTGCGGATGGCGATCGCATAACCGCTACCATACTTGGCACTCACCAGTACCACGGGCATCTCTAACTTCTCTGCTAGTTTTTGCTCATCTATTTTGATGCCAAAATGTTTGGCCTCATCTGCCATGTTGAGAATTACCACAGCTGGCATTTCTAAAGCTTTGACTTGTAAGGGTAGACGAATCTGGCGATCGATCTGAGCAGCATTGAGAATTACTAGCACCAAATCCACTGGATAGGTTTCAAAAAAGCTTTGCACGACTTGCTCATCTTCAGAGTAGCCCTCCAAATCGTAGATTCCTGGCAGATCGACGAACTCCACCTGCCGTCCCTCCAGTTCGACTTCTGCCTCTAGCAAGTCAACCGTCACACCGGGCCAATTGCCTACAAAGGCTCCCGCCCCTGTAATCCGATTAAACAACGTGGATTTACCGACATTTGGCATTCCCATAACAGCAACCCGCTTCACTCCAGGTTTAGATAGCTGCGGGACGACTCCTGAACTGGAACCATGACAATGTGCCATTCAACACCCCTTTATCTAATGTCAAAAATCCAACATCCCTCAGTCCTGTACGTTCACAATAATTCCATCAGCTTCATGCCGCCGCATTGCCACTTCTGTAGTTAATCCCACTCGCACGTGCAGGGGGCCATTCAGCCACGCTTTGCGAAGTACCTTTACCTGCTGCCCGATTTTGAAGCCCATTGCTTCTAGTCGTCTCAACAACCCAGGTTCGTCCGCGTCCATTGAGGCGATGGTGGCTGTTTTACCGGGTTTCAGCGCCGATAGTTTCACATTCATGGCATTTGTTCTTGTTCACAAACAAATCAATGGTGAGATGTTTCACTGGCAACACTAAGCTGACGGTGGTACTCAATCTAAATGCCATTAAGAATTAATAGCAATAAATATCGTAATTCCAAATTCCTTTGCCTGTATAAGGCATTCCTTAAAGCGGTAACTGGTTTCATTTTTCTTTCTTTTTGAATTTTTATTAAGTAGTTTTAATTTTTACTTTCATTTTCCAAAAGATATAAATCTGTATCTAGAAAACATGCTTGATAACTCGTGAAGGCAAGACTAGGATATTGTCAATTTAGTAAACAAATTTTTAGGTTAAATGAGAATTATTTTTAATATAGTTGAGTTCATATGCAAAAAAACTAAATTTTTTATTAAAAAATATATTTTATGAATACATTCAAAACCGAAAATATTCTGAAGAAACACAGGGAATAGGGGACAGGGTATGAGGTAAGAAGGTATTTATTTCATTTGTTGCTAGTGGCGATCGCGTAGCATGCCGGAGGAATTCGCCGCTAGTTGGAGGCTTTTATCTTTAAAAATGATTGCGTTAGATAGAAATTAATTACTAACACTATTAAATAGATTTATATTCACAGTTAAGTGCTTCTTACAAGCAGTTTTTTACTGCTGTACCTACTCATGCCATGAATTAGTTTGTCAGTGGGATATTTAAATCCCTAACGGATGAATTCCCACCTATGAAATCGCCACAAAACAGCGAGGGGGAAATCATATAATGACGATCGCCATCAAGTCACAAACAGGTAAGCAAGCAACGCTTCAGAAGCCAGAAATTGATGCTGGAATCAATTATCATATAGTGCATGCAATTCCAGGACGGGTGAGATTTCGGGTTCCCTTGCTAACTTATGACCCCGATTATGCCGATCGCTTGCTTCATTTGCTGGAATCAGATAGTCGGGTGATGGGAGTGCGCCTCAATCGGCAAGCAGCTTCTATTGCTATTAGTTATCAATTATCTGATAGTTGCGTCGGAAATCAGTTAATGCAAGCGTATCTAGTGCGCTTGATTCAAGAGGCAAGGCAAATTAAAAGGCAACAGGGAACAGGGTTGGGGGAACAGGGGGTTTGGGATGAGGTTTTAGATCCCCATAGGGGAACAGATAAAATTCAAAAATCAAAAGCTAAAGCAGAGAAAAAAGAAGATAATGAGGTGAAATTACCTGCTTTTGCTGCTATTTTGGCTTTACTAGGTTTGGGGTTTCCAATTCCGAGAGCAATCATCGCTGCAACTGTGGCACTTGCCGCTTTACCAATCGCTAAACGTGCTTATGCCAGCATCACCAAAGAACAAAAATTAAATATAGATTGCCTGGATTTGATTGCGATCGCCTTAACTTCTGCCCAAGGCAATTTACTCACGCCAGCTTTGGTAATGACACTGCATGAAATTGGAGATACAATCCGCGATCGCACAGCACGAGTATCCCACAATCGTGCTGCGGATTTACTCGAATCTTTGGGGCATTATGCTTGGGTAGAACAACCAAATGGTCAGAAAAAACATATTCGAGCAACAGAAGTTAAGCCTGGAGATACAGTCATAGTCTATCCAGGTGAGCAAATTCCCGTAGATGGTCAAATCCTGCATGGTACAGCTTTGATCGACCAGCAAAAACTTACCGGCGAATCTATGCCAGTTGTGCGTAAGGCAGGACAATCGGTTTATGCCTCAACCTTAGTCCGTGAAGGAGAAATTTACATCCTCACCGAACGTGTAGGCATTGCTACCCGTGCAGGAGCAAGTATCGAGTTAGTGCAACAGGCTCCCGTTTACGATACGCGGATGGGGAATTACGCCGCCACCGTTGCTGACAAAGCAATAGTGCCTGCACTGATTTTTGCTGGCATTGTCTTAGCTGTAACCCGTAACCCAGCAAGAGCTGCATCTATTCTCACTCTCGACTTTGTTACTGGCATTCGCGTTTCTCTGCCCACAACCTTCTTGGCAGCATTGCATCATGCCACCAGACACGGTGTTCTCATCCGTAGTGGTCGTGCTTTAGAAAAATTGGCACAGGTAGATACTTTAGTCTTTGATAAGACAGGCACTTTAACTAAAGGAGATATCGAGGTTGTGCAGGTGGAAACAGTGGCAGGAAGAATGTCTGCCCGCAAGGTGTTAGAACTAGCAGCCGCCGCCGAACAACGCCTCACTCACCCCGTAGCTGAAGCAGTGGTGCGCTATGCCGAAAAACAAGGTGTAGAAATTCTGCCACGTCAGGAATGGGTGTATGAAATTGGTTTGGGTGTGCAGGCTGAGATTGATGGCAAACAGGTTGTAGTGGGGAGCGATCGCTTTTTACATCAGTGTGGCATTCCCCTTGACTGTCTTTACGAACCACATCCCTGCAACGAAGCCGATTGTCCTTACCACCTAAATTGCCGCATTTCTGCCCATGATTCTTTGCTATATGTTGGAGTTGATCGTGAACTTCAAGGAGTAATTTCTTACACAGATCCACTCCGTCCAGAAAGTTCGGCAGTCATCCAAAAACTGCAAACTGCATACGGTATGGAAATTCATCTGTTAACAGGAGATAGCCAGCAAAGGGCGATCGCAGTTGCCTGCGAACTTGGCATTCCTCTGTCGAGAGTCCATGCCGAAGCATTTCCAGAACAAAAAGCCGAAATTATCCGGAAACTACATGAATCAGGTAAAACTGTGGCATTTACGGGTGATGGCTTAAATGATTCAGTAGCTCTTTCTTATGCTGATGTTTCCATCTCCTTTGGTGCTGGTTCTGAGGTGGCAAGGGAAACAGCTGATGTTGTCCTCATGGATAATAACTTAACCAGTTTTTTAGAGGCAATTGCGATCGCCCGCCAAACCAAAGCAGTGATTCAGCAAAATATTGGTTTGGCAGTAATTCCTAACCTAGCAGCTTTGGGATTAGCAACAACGGTGGGATTACACCCATTAGCAGCTACAGTTGTTCACAATGGTTCGGCGATTGCTGCTGGTTTAAATGGTTTGCGTCCCCTTATGCACCAAGATCCGCCTAGAAATTTAGTTCATTAACTATTGGGAGTCTTGCAAAAATAAGTGTATATTAGCAAATTTTGGCGTTGCTGAATCAAGATATGAATTTACAATTCACGGGTATGTAGAGACGTAGCATTGCTACGTCTCTACAATGATTTGGCATCGAACTACAAAAATGTATGCACACATAATT
>NZ_JACAEU010000168.1:0-34599 GCF_013388695.1 Fischerella sp. | reverse complement strand
TTGCTCTTTAGTCAGAAATACCCTTAAACGGCTACCCATATCGCTGTTACCTTTGTAGACGCATTCTATGTATTTACTTATCTTTACATAGTTTGGTTTTTTCACCTCGTTCTACTTATCTTGATTCGGCGCTTTAGTCCCCTTGCGGGGATTTAGTTGATTATGAAAACTATGACAAAAATCAGATTTTAGAAAAATTGTGGGACGGGCGTCTCGCCCGTATACCTCTTGTGGGGCGGGCAGGATGCCCACCCCACAAGAGGTATATTTCACCAATTTATACGCCCCTTATTGCTGTTGCATAGCCACATTGTTCAATTTGGCGCGCAGATCTGTCCAATGAACGCCATCTAGGCTGGGTAGGACAATGTGAGCTGCTCCGACTCGCGATGCTGGTCCAAGTCCCACTGTCCACATCCCACCAGCTAAAGCAGCTTCAACACCTGCTTCTGCATCTTCTACAACTACGCATTGGGCTGGTTCGAGTCCTAGTTGGTTAGCAGCATACAAAAATAGGTCAGGAGCAGGCTTTGGCTTTTGGACACTGTAACCGTCGGCGATCGCATCTATACGGTTAGCAATACCCAGTTTCTCGACAACGGGACGAGCATTTTTGCTGGCAGAGCCAAGGGCTATCTTAATTCCAGCTTGCTTTAATTCATCAAGCAAGGTAATTACACCAGGTAACAAATCCTCTGGCGAGATATTTTGGATGGATTCCACATAGTAACGGTTCTTGCGATCCATCATCTCTTGAATTTGTTCTTCTGTATACTGTTTTTCCCCAAGGATATACATAAGTGAGTCTCGACGAGATACACCCCGCAATGCTTCGTTAGCTTGACGATTAAAAGGCAAACCTTCTTCATCTGCTAGTCTCTGCCAAGCTAGATAATGATATTCTGCTGTATCAGTTAATACTCCATCCAAGTCGAAGATGAATCCTCGGATGTCGGGAGAAGGGGCGAGGGGGGTAACTTCCACTTTTTGTTGTATCTCCTTCGCTGAGCGTAAATCAAATTCGTGCCATTTGCCGCGCCAGAAAAACTTGAATTTCAGGCGCGTCCATCCAGGAGGTAAGTGGGGATGGGCTACGGGTTCATTATCCCCTATTTGTATGCCACCAAAACCTAAAACCACAGCTTGCCAGACGCCACCAGCACTAGCGCCATGAATCCCTTCATGAGCGTTATTCCGGACATCTTCCAGATCAACTAATGCCGCTTGCATAAATCTTTCGTAGGCTTCTGCTGTGTTGCCTAAGTCCGAGGCTAAGATGCCGTGAATTGCCGGGCCAAGGGAGGAACCATAACTAATGTCAGTGCGAGGTGCGTAGTAGTCCCAGTTTTTCTGCAAGACTCCTTGGCTGTAGGGAGGTTCCTGTGATTGTCGCATCAGGTACAAAAGCATTAATACATCTGGTTGCTTAAGTACCTGTCGCTTGTTGCCTTCCTCAATACCCAGGATGGCTTGCATTGACTTGGTGCGTGGCTCGTAGTCCTCTAAGTTTATATCTTGCAATTGGAAAAATCCCTCGAACTGTTCGATGAGTCCGGTTGACTCGTCGTAGGGAATCCAGATATTGGTGATAATATCACTCCAACGCGATCGCCGTCCTGGAGTCAAATGCAGTTTCTCTTCCAGTTCAGTTGCTTTGTCAGGAAAATTGTTGCGAAGCCACTCATAGACTTTCAGCGCTTTTTCCAGATGCCATTGCACCATCCGGTTGGTGAAGGCGTTGTTGTTGACAAATTCGTGGTATTCATCTGCACCAATCACCCCACGAATTTCATACCGTTCTTGGTTGTTGTCGTACTCTACCCGGCTACCCCAGAATACTGCGGTATCGAGAATAATCTCTGCGCCATAGTCTCGCATCCACTCGTCGTCATCGGTGGCTTGCCAGTAGTACCATACAGCGTAAGCAATATCAGCGCTGATGTGGATTTCGCGATCGCGACACCAAATCCGGATGTCGTCACCGTAAAAATCGTTAGGGGGCAACCACCGGGGTGTCACTTCATCACCAGTATCAGCACTTTCCCAAGCATACATTGCCCCTTTATACCCGTAATGTACTGCCTTGCGTCGCGCTCCTGGGAGAGTATGGTAGCGATAAGTCAGTAAGTTACGTGCTAGCTTGGGTTGGGTATAGATAAAAAAGGGCAGTATAAAAATTTCTGTATCCCAAAATATATGACCGCGATAGCCAAATCCAGAAAGTGTTTTCGCTGGGATACTGACTTTGTCATTGTTATCAGGAGCTGCAATCAGCAACTGAAAGAGGTTGTAGCGAACAGCTAGCTGGGCTGTGACATCCCCCTCAATCACGATGTCGCTGTTTTGCCAAATTTTATCCCACGCTTGGGCGTGAGCATCAAACAGGATTGAGTAGTCAGGCAATTGTGCGAGTTTTTCACAAGCCGCTGCAACTGGGTTATCAACTTCTTGGGAAGTAAAAACTGTAACTAGCTTATCTACCGTTACGGTTTGTCCTGGGGAAGCGAGGAAGGACGCGGTTAAGGTAGGATAACCTGGTGGGTTGGTGGCTTGTAGCGAAGCCTCTGTTCCAGAGACTTTGATTTTAGTTGCTATACCTAGTTCAATGCGGGAGGAACGAGTGCAGAGGTGCAGCCACACTCCTTGTTCGATCTTGCTTTGATCCACCAATTCCCAGTGGTTGAAACCCTGGTTTTCAGGATAACCGTTGATACTGGCTTGGATTTCGATCGCGCTTTCACTATCAACTGGTGTTAACTGACAGCGCAGTCCCAGAACGTGTTCGTCTGCTTGACTGACAAAGCGTTCAAAGTGGATGTCAACTGTCTTTCCATTCGGACTGCGCCAACGCACCCGGCGGCTAAGAACACCCTGGCGCAAATCTAACTGCCGTTCATAGCTTAAAACCTCACCCCGCTCAAAGCGGAAGCGATCGCCATCTACAATCACGACAAATGGCAACCAATCTGGGCAGTTGGCAAGTTCGGTGTAGACGATCGGAACTTCATCGTAAACACCGTGGATAAAGGTCGCTGGTAATGCACGAGAAGAGCCTTCCTCAAAGCTGCCCCGTGTTCCCAGATAACCATTGCCGATTGTAAAAACTGTTTCTCGAGAGCGAAACCGGTCGGGGTCAAACTGGGTTTCCCTCACAGTCCAGTCTGTATAAGTTAGATGTTGAGAGCTTCCTGTTTTATCCATCGTCACTGCTGTTGCTTGGGAGAGATTGAGGGCAGAATTTTGGTTAGTTTGTGGATAGTAGATAGTGGTTAGTAGGGGCGCTGTTACGTTCGCCCGTACAGTAGTTAATGGAAAAACTACTAACTACTAACTACTAACTACTAACCACTAACCATTTACCTCTGCATATGCTGTTCTAGGATTTTTTCCGCTCTGGGTTTAAAAACCAGATGGTATAAAGTTTCTACGTAGCGAAGTAGAGGTTCTTGGTTTTCCTGGGTGACAAAGTCCCAGAATCTATAAATTTTAGAGAGCAATAACAACTGTTTGGTGTGCAGTTGCCAATTATACCTGTTATGGACTCGCCGAATCATCCGTTCGGATATTTCTTGCCAGTGTTCGGGATTAGTATCACAGTGGTCGATAAAATCCAAGATTCTCTTTGTTGTTCCTTCTAAGTCCGTCGGGTTGATATGAAATCCATTCTCTTCACCTTCAATACCCTCGATTAATTCCGCCGAACCGCCAAATTCAGTGGCAAATGCTGGCAACCCGCAACTCATGGCTTCGAGAATGGTTCGTCCGAAGGCTTCAAAGCGGGCAAAATGGACAAAAAGACCCTGACGATCTGCAATTACTCTATACACTTCACCTAGATCCATTTTCGGAAGGCGCATTCCTACCCACCGGATCTTTCCGTGGAGATTGTACTGATTAATAATGTTGTGGATTCTTTGGATTTCTTCTGCTTCTTCTGGCTTTGTAGCTTCGGCTTCATGCAGCTTGTTGGTAACCAGGATTAAGTTACAATGCTGTTGCAATGCTTGACTTTGACCAAAGCATTCTGCTAAACCAGAGAGATTCTTCACCGGGGTCATATGAGCAACTGCACAGATTGGCCGCTTGTTGGGGTCATCTAAATGACCAAGAATTTGTGGGTGTTCACGGCTAAAAAGTAGCTCGTTAATTGTAGTGCGGAGGCTCTCGTCGCGGTTTTCTAGTTGGTTGTAGGGGAAAAAGATATTCTCGTCTACCCCTGGTGGCACTAGGTTGAATTTGGGACTAAACAGATTAATGCCATCGACAACATGATAAAGCTGGGGCATCGTAAAATGTTTATACGACTCGTACTGACCTAAACTATCGGGTGTGCCAACAATTTCGTGGTAGGACGAGGTAATGATAAAATCAGCCGCGTTCATGTTGATCAGATCGGCGGTAAATTGCGCCGAAAAGTGATATTGCTCCTCCAATTCTTGCCAGTAGAGGTTACTGAATAAATATTTAGGCTTTTCCAAAGAGTGGGCAATATTGCACAGAGTCACCTTTAGCCGCTGGGTGAGGAGAAAGGCAACGAGGTTGCCATCACTGTAGTTGCCAATAATTAAATCTGGGCGTCCTCCTAGTTGTGCCAAAATTTCTTTTTCGGCATCAATGGCAAATGTTTCCAGATAGGGCCAAATCTCAAATTTAGAAATCCAGTTTTGGGTGACTTGCGGATTGAATTCCCGGAAAGGAACGCGCAAGATCCAGCCATTTTCAGTTCCTTCAAGTTTTTCCAAACGGAGGTCGCAATGCGTCCCTTCGCAGTTAGGGATGAGGCGGGTGAGAATGACAACTTGCGGTTGAATGCCTAGTAGATCAAGACCAGCCAATTTAATTTCTTCCCGCAGTTTGTTTTCCAAATTGCGAGCTTGTTCAAGGACATAGGCTACTTGACCCATTGTTTCAGGTCTTCCTAGCACATCGTCTTGAGAAATCCAGCCGTGGATGGAAACGAGAACGACGCGAAAAACTGCCGGAACACGGGAAACGAATGCTTCCAAGATGGGGGGTTCTGGTGCATCAAGGAGTCGGTCAAAAAGTTCGAGGGTTTCACGCACTCGTGAAGCAGTGTTACCCCAACCCGGTTCCAAGCCGAGTGCTTGCAGTTCGTCGCGAAATTTTTCGTAGGGTTCTTCCGGGTGTCGTTCACCGATAAATTTGACAGCTTGCTTGATTTGTTGGCATAAGTGAATACCTGAGCGAATGCGATCGCTAGTCAGTAGTGGTATGCCGTTGTATCTGAGCCGACGTAAGGCATCAAACAATACCTCTAACCAATACTTACGGTCGATCGCTATTTGACTGCACAAATAACGGTTGAGGAATGCCAGACCTTGACCGATGTTTCTGGGGTCGTCTATGGAAGGAAAACCTTGATAAAAAGGGCGAAAGTCGATTTCGAGGAGCTGGGGTTGGTCGCGGTTGACAAAGCGATCGCATGCATCGAGCAACGCTTGCGGTGTCATCTGCTCGAAGCTGCTCATATTTGCTGATAGCCGCCATACTTCTTGACTGGCTATCCTCGGTCGCAAAAGAAACCAAGTATTATCATCTTCTAAAAGAATTTCATGAGCATAGTGGATAAATTTGCCTAAAGAAGAAGAGTGGAAAAAGTAGGCAGGCTTTTGGGATTGGTGGCAGTAGTCGGCAAAAGCTTGCAAAATTTCATTTCTCAGGAAGTAACGCTTGCCTGAGGCACTCAACTCGGAAACTAAATGACGCAGAGCAGTTTTCTCATCACTGTTTAAAACAGCCTGAACTAGTTCGTACATGGCAATTTCCTGAACTCGAGCTAGCCTACGACCTCATTTTTTTCTCCTCAACAATTGTGACCGATCTGATGGTTCTAAAAGAGGCGCTTTTACTCTTTAACGTTAGCGTAGATTTCGTTGATAGGTTCGTTTTTCCTTTTGTCTATCAGCATATTCTTGGAGATTATTCGCAACTGGCTAGTAGAAAATAAACATTCACTCTGTCCTGTCCTTCGGTTCTGCTCTCAAATAATTACCAGGAAATTTTGTATAAAAAGTACATCGTCTACATAAATACACCACCTTCTGCCCTCTCTAGTGGTCTGTGTCATTATATTCAATCTTCTATGTCACCATCTGTCTTCACAAGCTTAACCGACAAAGCAGCACAACAGAATAACCAGTGTGTTGAAGAAACGCCAAAAATGACATGAAAATGACTATGAAACCGTCAAGTGACAGCTTTTGTATTAGTTGAAGAAACTTATTCTGGAAAGTCTGCACCCATCAAAATAGGTCAAAATAAGAAGTGCGATCGCTCTAAATATTGGTAACGCTTTAGTGCGCCTGTGTCTTATCAATTTCCGGTCGGAGGTTAATGCTATGTTATCAGTAAGTAATATGGCAGTTAAGCAAAGTTTTGAAAACTTTGAAGAGCTGTTATCTAGCTCAAAATTACCACTGTTGGTAGTTTTCGATGCTCCTTGGTGTGGTCCTTCTCATCTTATGGACGCGATATTGGAGCAAGTGAATCATCAGATGAAACAACAACTTGAGATTGTCAGAATTGATAGTGAAAAATATCCTGACCTGGCTTCTCGGTTTCAAGTTCATCCCTTACCAACCCTGCTATTGTTTAAAAATGGTCAGCTTGTCGCACGCATTGAGGAAGAGCGAGCCGAGAATTTAATGCCAGCCAAACGCCTTATTCAACATCTGCAAAATCTGCTTTCATAGCCTGAATTGGGTCAATGTCAATATTGAAGCCTTATCTAAGTAGGTGCTGTCTAGAAGTGCAGCAGCAAACAGAAGGTTTGCCAGAGGTCTTTTTCCTTTTCTGAGTAGATAATATGTATGGCGGTTTCTACTAAGCTGGCAAGCAAACAGAAGAGCGATCGCTCAATACCTACCTTCGCTGCTTTTCGCTTAGTGATGAAATTTATTTTCTGATCTTGACTAAATATTTGTCTCTATGTAAGGGTTGCTTAGTTAATTTTGAGTTTTACTTTTTACTAATTACTAAGTATACACAGCTGCAATTTGCATTTTTTTTAGTTAAAAAGAATCAATACTTAATAAAACTTGTGTATAAAAATACTATTTTTCTATTGGATATCACTAGAATAAGTTAAAAATAATTTTAAATCTAAACAATAGCTAAGACAGCTATATTACAAATATATATAGAGTTTGGAATACCACAATGAACGCCAAGATTGTTGCTGCTTTGGTTGTTATTGCGGCTATTACTGGCTTAGGTAAGACAGTCAGAGCTCAGTCACAGACAGATCCAAGCTCCAAGGGAGAACAATACACTTTATCTGGTGATTCGCTGACCGGAATAAATAATAGAACAGCTGAGAATGACTTTGCAAGATTTTTTATTCAAAGTCAAAACATTACTAGCCCAATCGTAAATAATATTGGGGAAAATGTAGATTCCTACCTAGGTGTGTGGCAAATCAGCGATCAAATTCAACTACAGAGAGTTAACAATCCACGTTCGCCAAGCATTCAACCAATTATCTTCCAACCAGCTCAGTCTGTAGATGGCAATGATGGATTGCAATTCCAACTGGATGTGCGCCAATAATTTCAGCACTAATGTTCAATATATGCAGCCAGAGTTTTGGAAAAATTTTTTGAGCAGATATTAACAACAAAAGTAAAAAGGTACAGGTGAGACCGATGACAGGAATACTCTTATTTTCGGTGTTTTGCTTTCTTTGGCTGATTGGTTTTACACTTTTAGCAGAACTTTTCTTTTATGAAGAAGAGCAACAGTTCTAAAAGTTGAAATGCTTTCGCAAATACTATCTAGTTGGAATTTGATACATTGCTAGGGTTTGATTGTCAATACTTGCTGAACACAATTATGGAGTATCAGTTAAAACTATTCCAGAGTGTTCGCTATAAGTAGTGTCACAAGAGGCACTTGTAACAATGGTGTACTGATTTAGTATCTGTTTATCCCTATAACCGTGCTACCTGTGTCGCGCTGTGGGGAGAGAAAGCTTCTGAGGCGGAAGTAGCAGTAGCAGGGGGAGATTTTCCCTCCCCTGCTCTCCCTGCTCTGTATCTCTCCTCACCTATCCAAACTTGAACACTTGCAAATACTGAATTCAGAGAATGTTTGGAAAGTAGTTGCTGATACACCAAACAATTGGATATCCCTTTAACCCTCGTAGTTATCATCCATCCATTTTTTGTAGAGGATAACGATCTGGTTGGTCTAATTAAGGAATTCCCAGCATCACATTAGCAATTTTGATGGTAGTTTTTTCCCAAGAAAATTTTTCTAGACAATGCTTCTGACCTTCCTCTCCCATAGTCCTCAATTTATCAGGATGAGAAAAAGCATGACAAATTGCATCTGCAATTGCTGTAGGTGTTGGTTCATCAACTAAGAAACCGTACCGACCATTTTGAGTTATTTCAGGCAAAGCATTTCTATTGAGACCAAGAACAGGAGTTTTACAAGCTAAAGCTTCTAGATAAACAAATCCCCAAGGCTCATTGAGAGATGGCATAGCAAATAAAGCTGCTTGGTTGAACAAATCCTGTAGTTGTTTTCCTCTAATCTCTCCATATACTGTCAGATTAGGAATTGAGCCATTCAAATACTTCTTATTTTCCTGACCTACAATGACTAGTTTGACTTCAGGATTTTTCCTTTGTGCAAGTTTGAATCCTTCAAGTAATAGCAGTCCACCCTTATCTTCAAACCGATTAGAAGCAACGAAGAGAATTTGACCATTGCTGTAGTCTTTCTCTCCGTAAAATGGTTGTAGATTTCCTATACCAGATCCAACGACTGTAATGCGATCGGGATTTATATTGTAGTGATTGATCAAAGAATCTTTAACATATTCCGAAAAGGAAAAGAAGTGCTTGACATGATTAAAAGCGTGAATGTCAAGTTGCTCATGAACCTTACGGCCTTTGTTAGTATTCCGAGTAGAAAGTTTTGTCTCGTATTGATGCCATGTATAAGAAGTAGCGTCCATAAGTAGATAATGTTCAAATCCTGGAAATCCTGACACAGGAAGGTTGAACTGTCCCATATGAAGAATTTTATTGCACTCCAGATGCCTTACTTTTCTTTGAAGGATTTCACAACTTTTTTTACGAAATACTGGTCCTCCAAAGTAATCAGTACCCAAACCATCCATTCGGTGGATCAACTCAAGAAATTTTTTTTGATATTTATTAAACCCTGTAGAAATACTAATAATATTCACTCCTAATTTCTCAAGGCGTCTAATTATATTGCTTGGGGTTCCCGACCACGTTATTGGATCTCTTGGGTCGGCCCAATGATGAGTTACAATAACATTCGCTACAGTCTTAACCATCTTCTACAATCAATTACTGTACTGGACACTGAAAACATTACTATTGCAAAGAAAATCACGTTAGGGCATAAATAACAATTGTTACTCTAGAGGCGTGATATTGACGCTTAAACAGATTGTCTATCCCTTCCAGTTATTTAGTAAGCACCAGTCTTTTGCAGAACAACCTTCACAGTTTTGAGTAGGATATTTAAATCTAAGCAGAGTGACCAATTCTCAATGTAATTAATATCTAATTTGACAGCATCTTCAAAGTTTTCAATATCTGAACGACCAGAAACCTGCCACAAACCAGTAATACCAGGAAGAACTTCTTGTCGGATGAAATGTTTTGTTTTGAACTTCTCTACATCCCTAACAGGTAGAGGACGCGGACCAACAAGGCTCATCTCTCCAAGAAAAACATTAAACAGTTGTGGTAATTCATCCAGACTATAGCGACGCAAGAATTTGCCAACTCGGGTTACGCGGGGGTCATCCTTCATTTTAAAGAGGACGCCGTCCTTAATCTCATTCTTTGCTTCTAGGGAAGCTTGCAACTTTTCTGCATTTGCAACCATTGTCCGGAATTTCCAAATCTTGAACCTCCGACAATGTAAACCGATTCGTTCTTGTCTGAAGAAGACAGGCCCAGGAGAATCTAATTTAATTAGCAAAGCAATCAACAAATAAACAGGAGAAAGTATAGATAGCAAAATTACAGAACAACAAAGGTCAAAACACCGTTTCACCCAAAAATCACTTCCAGTGATAATTGGTGCTGGAATTGTCATGCAGGGAACTTCACCAATCATCCAAAATATAGATTTTGGGTGACGAAATTCACTTTTGGTTGGCAAAATTCGCAGAGTAATACCAGCAGTATGGAAATGCCAGCAAACATACAGACGATTCTTAATAGCGCTCCAAGAAACAAAAGCTTCTACGATTCCCTGCCGGCGAAGGTATTCAAAAGTGGCCTCACGTTTAAGGAGATCTAGGCAACTAGAGTCGGCTATTCCTTGTATGGTGTAACAACTTTCTCGTTCTATTATATGGGTGTGATTTTCTTTTTCTTCTGCTTCAGTTATCAAAAAAATGGGATGACGAATTGCCCCCTTTTTACGCAGCAGTTTGGTAATAACATCAAATAGATAACGTTCGCTACAGATAAAAGTTACAGACAAAAACCAAAAAATTAGATAAGTTGAGCGAGAAACATAGTGATTGGGTTCGTAAAGGAAAGCGATAAATAACAAAAATACCTTTGATAGTGAGATTGTTTTAAGCAGACCAATATAGTTGCGCCGATGAATGCCTGCTTTGTAGAGACCCTTTGTAGCAATAATACCTATTTCCAAAGCGAGAGTAAGTATTAAAAAAGATTTTTGGTTTGTCCAGGGTGATTCTAATGGAGTCCCATAAAATACTCCTAGACTCCATGCTAATGTCAGTGCAAATGCATCTAAACAGATCAGTGTTGCTATCCGAAATAACCTGATAGCTAATCCTCTTTGTATTCTTGTGCTTTTCGCTGACCTCAAATCAGGTTTGAAATTGGCTATGGATACAAATTTAGAATCCATAAATTCTAACTCTCCTTTGTTCTAGTTGTTTACTCTTTGAAGATTCAAATCTATTGAACTCACTGATAGAATCAAGAAATATTTTATTTTTCTCATGCAATAATTCATGAATAATTATTGGCTCCACTGCTGAAGCCAATAAACCTATAGAAAATTGTAAAATTACGTCATTAATATTAAATTAAACTAAAATCGTTCGGTTAAAAGAGCCAAAAATAATATGCAGTTAACGTGACTCACAACAATAATAAATATTGCAAATTCCCTAATTAAATATAGGTTTTGAGATAATTTTTGTTTAGATTTTGATGTAATGTTTGGGTATATTTGCATATAAATTCTAATAGTAATTGGCAATAGACTTTGTTCATATCTTGTACTTGGTAACTGTCAGTCACAACTACACAAACAACACTCACTGAAGATGTGAGTTTTGCAGATTCGATTCAACGCTTGGGAGCTTTGTCAAACGCTCTTGCCATAGCATTCCATGCCAGCTTGGGTTGGAGATTTGAGTCAAATGGTAAAGGACGTACTGGCGCACCATCCCGGCGGGGGGCATATTGTGAAAGCCAGGTGTCGCGATCGCTCAATCCCCAAGTTAATACTGCTATCACGGCTTTTTCATCTAGCACAACTGATAGATAGTCTTCATAGGCACTGGCAACTATGCGATCGCGAATCTTAGGATCTTTTGGTAAGTCTTTGTCTGTTACATCTAGTTCAGTAACCAGAATTTTTAGATCGAGACTGGCGACATCGGCTAAAAACTTTCGTAGTTTTTTGGGATTGAAATTGGTTTCTGAACCCAATAAATGGGACTGTATGCCAAAGGCATGAAGTGGTGTTCCTCTAGATTTCAAACGCTCTAGCAGTTTCAGAACCGCAGTTCTCCTGGCTTCGTCTCTAGGGGTGTCATATTCCAGCCCTGTTTCGTTGTAGACCATCAAAGCTTTTGGATCGGCTTGGGCTGCAACCCGAAAGGCAAGCTCAATATAGTCTAAACCTAAAAATTTTAACCAAGGTGTGTTTCTCAAACCGTCAGAACGTTTATGTTTTGGTTCAATTGCCTCATTTACCACATCCCAAGAGTGTATTTGCCCAGCATAGTGTTTGGTAACAGTAGCAATATGTTCCACAAAAAATTTTTCCGCATTCTGACGGTTAATAACTTCCTTAAACCATCGAGGTAAACTTTCATGCCAAACTAAAGTATGTCCCCGAAAAAGCATCCCATGAGTGCGGGCAAACTTAACCAACCAATCACCATAGGTAAAGTCAAATCTATTTGGAGTGGGACGCAAAGCTGACCACTTTAGTTCTCCATTTGGAACCAAAATGCCGCACTCTTGAGCAAAGCGGTTTGCAAAAGCAGTATCCGAGGAGAGTACATCTTTAACAGCTGCTGCTCCATAAATTAATCCTTTAGCAGCGGCACGCTTTTTCAAAGGAGTGTATTTAATTACTTTAAAGTTCCTTTTAAGGTTGTCGAGCGATCGGATTTGGTAACTTTGATATCCAGCTTTAGCGATCGCGATCGCCCCTATGCCAGTGAGACCCGCTAGGCTCAGCCATAAGGCTTGTCGCCTAGTTACTAATCTTTTATTGGGCATTGAGAATTTCCCGTAACAATAGTCTAGCTACAAACCAAGGTTCTACTAGGTAACGCCTCCAGAGTCTTTTCGGCTCACTCAATAGACGATACAACCACTCCAAGCCCATCTTTCCCATCCAGCGAGGTGGGGTAGGAATGGCTCCTGCTACATAGTCTATGCAGGCTCCACTAGTCAAAATAGCATTTGCATGGATATGCTCTAGGTTATCTAATATCCAGTATTCTTGGCGTGGCATACCCATTCCTACCATTAATACATGGGGTTGATAAGCCTTAATTGCTGCCAGGGTAGCAAGGTTTTCTTGGCTATCTTTTTGAGTATTGATGTAGCCGTGAGCTGTAGCAATCTGTATATCAGCAAACTTGTCTCGTAAAATACTAGCTCCGCGTTCTGCAACTCCTGGCTTAGAGCCTAGATAGAATACACGCCAACCTTTTTCAGCTGCTTCCGCCATCAGGGGCCATACCCAATCAGCATAGGTAACTCTTTGCTCTCGCTGGAGTGGAAAACCTAACAGCTTTCCTAGGAAAACCAAAGGCATACCGTCTATATGGGCGTAGTCTGCTTTCGCAAAAAAGGCACGCATTTTTGGGTCGTGATGGTAAATATAAAGGCTATGCAAGTTGTGATTGGCAACGATCCATTTTTCATTTCGCTCTATAGATTCTGCAATCAACGCATTTAGTTCAGGAATGGAAAGTGCATCTACTTGTACACCCAGAAATTTGTAGGGCGATCGCTTCATAAATTTTGTTTAACAATCTACTCTATTTTGAAAGTATTTTCTTGAAAATGCTGCCAAAAGTTAGTTAAAAATCCTTCGGTGGATAAGCACTCTTTCCATAGCTTCCGACACTCATACTGTAAATCTAAAAATTCTTGAGGTGAAAGATTATTGTGAAACTCAACAACTCTCTGTGCAATCTGCGGTAAATCTTTACTATCTACCCAAACGCAATACTTTTTCCAATCAATTTTAAAGTCATAGGGTAAAACACAATCTGTATCAATGAAAATTGGAATGCGTCCACAGCATAGCGCTTCAAACAGTCGTATGGAAAAGTTTCCCCGACCACGACAGCAGAGAATATAATCGCTATCTACAATATTACGTACATATTCCAGACGTAGTTTCAGCTTTTGCTGTAGATCGTTGGCTTCAAAGAATGCCATATTTTCTCGAACTACAAAGTTTGTCTCAATTTCTGAACTTTTGCTTAGATACTCTATAGCCTCCATTCGTAGCTTGTGTCCTCTATATGATGAAAAGGATGTTCCACCATTTTTCAGCATTACACCCTTATGGATAAGTTCCTTAAGCTTGACATTCCAAGTAGATTTGTGGGCATAACCATTAAACCCAACGACGGGCTTTGCTCTTTTTTTGCGAATGGGAAGCTCATTTTCATGATAGTGCTCAATCAAGTCTTCATAAACTGCATTCATGGCGAAGTCACCAGGTCGCCTTTTAGAAGCTAATAGCGATTGACGGAATACGAAAGCATCTTTAATAGGAATTTCTTCATGTGAACAATCACTAGCAAAAAAGACAACCAATGGCTTTTTTGCTTGCTTCACTATTTCTGCAAACTGAATCCCTAAAGACATGACCGAGCTATTAATTTTAGCAGTCCATGTATTTCCTCTAACATCTAACCAGTCAAAAGGTAAAATGGCAAAGTCTGCTTTTTCTAGTGAGGTTATTTCAAACAAAGAGTGACTGATATTTGCATAATGAACTACAGACTTCGACCAAGGAGCTACATCATTTCCAGAAGGGGAAGACCAAAAGGGTTGAAGTATGGTAACAGGACGTGAAGCTTTGGGCAGGTACTGAAAATCTGAAAATATCTTTAACTTCATAATTACTTTTATTTTTTCAGTCTAGAGACGCTTGTCAAATTCATGGAGGAAATCATCAAAATTTTGAATCAGAAAGGCTTCTCCTTTGAAGACTTGTTGGAAGCGATAACAGACTGGACACATCAAAAGCCAGGCTTGAACAAAGGTAAATGACTTAGAGGAAGTCACCGCTGAATTTCACCAAATTTCCAAGCAATGCGATGACTTAAAAATCAATAGTTAGGTCGATTTCTGATTTGAAGGTTCACTTGGTTGTAACTACCAAGTATTGAATAAAAGTTATCACACCTACAATACTTACTCGTATGTTGGAATCAATTAATTTTCTTTCTAAAAATGGGGCTGTTAAGTAATTGAATTTAATTTTGTCACCTCCGAGTCTTCATCCCAACACCGCCCTTACGGGACGGTGTGAACCTTCTACCGAGAAAAGCTAAAAATGCTGCCATAAGTTGGCAAAGAATCCTTCATAAGATAACCAATCTTTCCATACTTGCCTACACTCATATTGCAGTTCTACAAATTCCTGAGGAGAAAGTTTATTGTGAAATTCTGTCACTTTCTCAGCAATCTGTGGCAAGTCTTTTGTGTCTATCCAAACACAATATTTTTTCCAGTCAATTTTGAAGTCATAAGGTAGAACACAATCAGTATCAACAAAGATAGGAATGCGTCCACAACACAATGTTTCATAAAATCTGAGAGAAAAGTTTCCTCGACCACGACAGCAAAGAATATAGTTACTATCAGCCATATTTTGCACGTATTCGAGACGCACTTTTAGCTTTTCCTCAGGTTCTTTAGCTTCAAAGAATGCCATTTTGTCGCGAATTTTAAAATTGGTCTCTACTAAAGGGCTGTTGCTAAGATACTTTAAAGCTTGATTTCGCAAGCGATGTCCTTCATAGGGGGGAAAAGTTTCTCCACCACTTGCCAGCATTACTCCTTGACGAATTAAATCCTTACACTTTATTGACCAATTGCCTTGATCGGCACAACCATCAAATCCCACAACAGGCTTTTCTTGCTTCTGGCGTATGGTTAATTTATTTCCTTGATAATATTCAACCAAGTCTTCGTATAGTGCTGTCATGACAAATTCATTAGACTGCCTTCTAGCGCCTATGAGGGACTGACGAAAAATAAAAGCATTCTGAATGGGAATGTATTCATGAGAGCGATCGCCGCAATAGAAAATAATAATTGGTTTTTCAGCTTGCTTAACCATTTGGACAAACTCAATAGCTAAAGCATATGCTGATTTATTTGTCTTAGCTGTCCATGTGTTCCCTGAGACGTGTAACCAGTCAAAAGGTAAAACAGCAAAATCTGCTTCTTTTAACGAAGTAATTTCAAACAAAGAGTCACTTATTTTTGCATAATTAGCGATCATTTTCTCCCAAGGAGGAATATAATACTCTCGGTTTTCTAAGTGAAATTTTTCTGTATATTCTGACCAAAAAGGTTGGATGAGAGTAACAGGATAAACTCCTTCAGGAAGATAACGCGGATCTGAAAATAACTTTAGTTTCATCAATGCATCAATCGTAACGGGAGCAATGCCCCTGTCTCTTGCAAAATTTCAGCAACTGCTTGTGCTTTTGCATACCAAGAATATTTTTCCTTAATTAGAGCATATGCTGTTTCTATAAGTGGCTGATATTTATCCAAGTTAGAGGCTGCGTCTAGTATGGCATCAGCCACCTCTACAGTCGAGTATCCTGTAACAATAAGATGCTCTAGATTACGGAATTCTTCTAGCCCCCTTAAACCCTCTGGAGTTGAGATAACTAATTTTTTGCTGGCGAAATAATCTAATGCTTTATTGCGAGCTCCACCTGCAACAGCTTGCTTTGGAAATGGTAGAAGACCTATATCTGCATTTTTGAGATATTTAACAAAATCTTTTCGCTCTGGCAAGAAACCAACAAAAGTCATATTTGCTGGTAATGGTTGGTCAACATCGCTAACATCACGACCAATCACCACAAAGTGAATATTTTGATGATGAGATTCAAGGTGTTTAGCAACTTCGATAGCCATTAATACAGACATATCATTGCTTGGAAACTGAAAAGTTTTAGGAGCAACAACTACTACTATCTTGGCTGGTCGTAATTCTAGATACGGGTCTGTAGTAGGAGTAAACTGTTCGTTCAGTAGGTCTTCAGCAACACCATTGCCTATACAGTAAATTTTGTTAGGTTTCCTGCCATACCATTGTGAGATCAGCCTGGGAGTTGATTCACCTGCAGCAATAATGGGATTACCAGATAATACTAGTACTCCCTGAGCAATATATGTCTTAATAAAGAGCAGAAATTCCTTTAATGGATTGGCAACAGAAGACAAGCGACTCCAATATTCATAAGCAGAAAAAGTATGAAAATCCAATACAACAGAGCAATTCTTCTGTTTTCTAAGTGTCAACGCAATAACAGATGCCAATCCAGGTAGCGTTTCTTGTGCATACACGACATCTGGATGAAACTCGTCTACATACTTTTGAAGTACCTTAATATATGCAAGCAAACTTCTTGAGCCAATCGACACAGAAGGTGTGTAGTTCACAGCTGAACAATCTAAACCAACCTGACAAACCTCAAAATATTTAACTAGATATTGTCCTAGATAGAATGGTCTTGCAAAAGAACCGAATGGTTGACTGGAATCAAGGGTGGAAACAATTAATAAGCGTTTACTCATAACAGATTTGTTGATACATGTGCTCAACTAACTCGATTTCATCCACAAGGTGATTAAGATTTCAAGTTTATGTCAGGAAAAGCTGTTATACACTGCCTTATCTGAACTCAATCAGACTTAAGTTTTAAAAAATATTAGTTGTGATAGTCCAAAGGATTGCAAAACAGGTTTACCAATTAGTCATCTCGGCTAATCTTCTATTAGTATGAGTCACTAATGAAATTAGAATTGTGAATTTATAAAATTATGGCTTTGAAGTTTGTTGTTTTATTTCCTCGCAAAAAGCAGGGGACGCGCTCAAATCTCTGTAACCAATTACTGCACGTAGATATGGCAAGAACCAATAAATGAACCAGAATGGCCCAGAATGGCGCTTGGTAAAAACAGTCCATGCTTTGATTGGATAACCTTTGGGTTGAAGCAGTTTTCTTAAGCGCTCATGAATAGGAAGCTTCGTATCTACCCAACTACCGCGAACAGAGTTTTTAGAGCAAGTACCTATATAACCAGGTGCTATCCATACAGAACACCCCAGTTTCCGCGCTCTCAGTCCATAATCTAAATCTCCTAATGTATGGATGAAAGCAGCATCTAAATTACCTACTTTCTCTGCAACAGAACGGGGAATGAGTACGCAATTGCCATACATCGTATCGCACTCTTGAAGTTGCTGAGTTGACTCTACAAACTCATACTTATTTGAGTACCAGCGCTTTGAGCGCATAGCACCGCCATAAGTTGGTTTGCCTGTCAATGGATCTCGAGTTGAACCAACAATAATGGAATCAGGATGACCTTGTTGTGTAAGGTGACAATGGTGATTTAGTAGTTCGGTAAGTGCATTCGGATCAATTAGAGTGTCGTCATTCAGCCAAAGATAGTAGTCGTAACCCTCTTGAAGAGCTGCGGCAAATGCTAACCGCATTCCTCCTACCCAGAAGAGGTTTCCATTACCCTTAATAATTTTCACTGCTGGATAATTTTGCTTGACTGCATCCGATGTGCCATCAGAGCAACCATCATCCACCAGATAGACATCAAAATTGACATGCTGTTGATAAAGCGCTTGTAAACATGTCAAGGTTTTATCGCGTCGGTTGTAACAGGTAATTAGCACTGCTAACTTGAAACAATCCATGTTATTTCTCCGCAAGTTAAATATATGTTTTCTTCACAAAAATATCTTTACGTTTTTCAAATGAAGTAGTTTAAATTTCTATGTGGCTACTGTTAAATTTCCTGAATCTTTCATCTGTTTGTGTTTTCTTCGTAACCGACCTAGTTCTAAAGATGATGATAGTGCTACAGATACATAAACGACCCAAAAGATGTTGTTAGCCTCAAGTATCGTTAAACTGTCACTTATATTAGTTACTAAATTAATTCCAATAAATACAATCATCCAGAAGTATTCTAAATTCCTAGTAGCAAAGACAAGAATAAATACTCTAGCAAACAGCATGCTCAGATTAAATATAAACAGTATCAACCCTGATAAACCAAGCTGTAAAAACAGGTCTAAAAAACCATTATGAGAAATGCCTCTTGATTGTTTCTTTCCAGAGTCTACATTGTCACCTTTCTCTTCTACCATTCCTAACCATGTACGACTTAACACCTCATCGGCAGCATCAGAAGACCAAAAGCCAGCATATCCATATCCTAAAAATGGTCTTTCTAACCCTTTCTCAATAACTAAATTCCATATGGGTGTACGCCCATTAAATTCCATATCCTTTCCTAGGTAATCAACTACTATAGTTTGTATGTTTACTGTGACTACAATAGCGGCAATGCTGCTTAGTAATAATGCCACAGCCAGATGAAATGCTCTGTATGTGCGTTGTCTAACAATTGCGTAAAAAGGCAATATGGATAACGAGAATACAAATGTTAACAAGCCTGTGGCGCTATTTGAGAGCTTGACCAAAACAAGTGTACCTGCTAAACCAATTGCAGCAAGCCAGCGACTATGTTTGTCAAGTGCGCTAATGAGGAACAGTGAAGCCGCAAAACTCATAAAGCGGCCTAAATCCTGTTTGTGGCTAAAAACTCCTCGCCAAGATGAAACTCCATTAACAACATGAGTGCCATATGATGGTAAAAATGCACCTGCAAGTAGGCTGAGTACTATTGCTATATAAAAAACCCAACTCAACAAACGCATTTGTTCTCTTGAAGTGTATCGCATAGCTAAATACGCCCCAAAGATAGTTGTGCGTATCATTCCCCTGGCAGCGTCTACAACCGATTCACCCTCAGACCATAAAATTGAAAATACAGTAAATACAACTAAGAGCAGTAAAGATTTATCTGTTGTAATAACATAAGCAAAATGCTTCCACCTGCCAATAATTAATAAGAGCAAAATTCCATAACTTGCAACGTTGAGAATCGTTGGCAGCGGAGCAGGTAAAACAATACCTAGGGCAAACACAAATAATAATATCACTCCGCCCAACTCTAAAATTTGGAATAATTCTCGAACTATTTGCTTCTGCAATTTATGCCCCTTCTATTTTCCAGATAGTTACATTTGACTATGATGGTTGATCTATTTTTTCTCTTTAAGCACTAGTTTTGTGAGAAACATGTTTAACATGAAGATCTTCAAAAAGATTGAAGTAGCGACGTGCTATAGTATCAATTAAAAATTTTTGCTCTGCTTGTTCACGGGCATGGTGAGAAAGCTTTTGGTGTCTTTCCTGATTTTCTATTACCCAGGCAATTCCTTTTGCTAAATCATCAACTTCATAGGGCTTAGCTAAATAACCATTGTATTGGTGGTCAACAATATCTTTTAAGCCAGTAGCATTAAATGCTACTACTGGAGTTCCACACGCTAGGGACTCAGAGGCGGTTTGTCCAAAAGCTTCCTGAAAAGATGGCACAACCATCACATCAGCTGCTGAGTAAGCAGTTGCCAAAGTGATATCGTCATAGAGGTGTCCCAAATAATGGGTTTTGAAGGCTAAATCAGGTGGCTTTTCTGGTTGAGAGGCACCAAAAATAACTATCTCCAATCTATCTTTCCATTCAGCTTTGCTTAGCTCTTTCAAAGCTGCTTGTAACAGATGAAATCCTTTTCTCTTATCGCTAGTGGCCTGGATTGCTCCAAATAGAATGAGGTGTTTATCTTGGGGTAAGTTTAGTATTTCTCGTGCTATACGTTGGTTAATTGGTCTGTACTTTTGAGTATCAAGACCATTAGGAATTACTTCTATGCGTAAATTTTGGAAAAGGGAACTAGAACTGGCACATTTGGCTAGCCAAGAACTAGGCGAAACAATTGTTAAATTTAGATTTTTCCAAGCTTTAGCTTTGCGCTGCCATATCCATCGGGATAAATCCCTATCTTTTTGACTACCAAGCATGGGACAACCACCACAGGATGCTTGATAGCGATCACAGTCCCCATTGCAATGACACCCTCCCGTAAATGCCCACATATCATGAAGAGTCCAGACTAAAGGACGTTGCAGCTTAGTAATTGTTTCTATCTGCATAAATCCTCCACTAATCCAATGCAGATTTATGATGTCTGGAGCTATCTGAGTAACCTTAGGAACAATTTTATCTGGTAGCCACTGGAGAGAAAACGTAGTTCGTTCGCGCTGAGGATAAAGCTTTAATGGTAAGGCTTCAAATGTCAGCTTTGCCCGTGCTATACCTTGAAACAGTCTAATCTCAGGTGCAAAAACCGTTTTGTCATCACTAGATTTTTCTTGCACTAGCATCTGCGAGTTTACACCAATTTTACGTAATCCTTTGTGCAAGCGATAGGTAGCACGAGCTGCACCACCATTGGTATCACTCGTGCTTATATGCAAAACTTTCATTCCCAACCCCAGCAAAGATGATAGTGTGAAAACTCGTAACTGAAATTTGTTCGCCTATGTTAGAAAAAAATATGTTGTCTAGAGATAGAAATATGGGTATCATAATCTATATTTTTCAAGTAATTTTTATCAATAAATGAGGCACGCAATCATTGTTTTCAAATAATTGTCTCTCTCTTTCACATGATTGCTTCTACTAGGATAGTTCGATTAATTATGACCAAAGAAGTAGAAAAGATTTCAGTTGAAGCTTAAATATTTTCTTTGTCTTAGGATGAGTGGCATTGATGAACAATTCAGCTAATCCATAAGAGATGACTGTGGCGATCGCCGCACCAACTTCACCGTAGGCAGGAATCAGAAATAGGTTTAAAAGTACATTAGAAGTAGCTCCAGTAAAACTTTTGTACATAGAAAGGCGAGTCAAGCCCTCTGCAACATACCAGGGTGATGTTGCCACACTCATGAAGACGAACAAGGAAGCCCAGATATGAATTGCCAAAACCGATCCTGCACCTAAATAGCCGTTCCCAAATAGCATCGTAATGACTGTTTGTGACAGGAATGTCATTGGCACCGCAATTACAATCGCAAGCAAAACCAGCAGACGAAGTAATTGTCCTATCCGCCGATAGTAGAAAACTTCACTAGTTTCTTTGGCTGCAAAAATTGAAGGAGAGACAGAAGAGGTGATTGCCATCGGCAAAAAATACCAAATCTCCGAAATACGAACCGCAGCCGAGTAAATACCAACAGCCCCATCACCAATCATTTCCCCTAGCATAATTTGGTCAATTTTCATGTAAATTAAGATTGCGAAATTGGAAAAAATCAAAGGCCAACTTTCCTTGAGGAGAGCCTTAGCCAGTGGAAAACTCCAACGCCACAACAAAAGTGAGTAGCCTTTTATTCTGTAGGCAATTGCCAAACCCACAGCACCTAAGCTATACTCTGCCAATGTTACCCAAGCGAAAGCCACCAATGGTGCTTGCATTTTAATCAGAACAACTTTGACTAGGGTAATGAGAAAAAACGCTGTATTTTTGGCAACTACTGTGTACTTTGATTGCACCTGTGATTGAAACCACAGGTCAATAATGTCAAAAGCTTGAACAACACTTATCACTCCTAAAATTGATACTAATCCTACCGTTAGCGCGTCATCATGACGTAACAATAATATGAAGCTAACTGATAGCAATAGAGAAATAAATCCACCCAGTAATCTCAGCCTGAAAGCAGTGCCTAAAACTTCCTTTTGAGTTGATGCATCACGTATAATTTGACGAATTACTAAGTCGTCTAACCCTAGGGTGGAAATCGAACCGAATAATCCTACAAAGGCAAAAGCGTAGTTGAAAAGACCATATTGCCGTGCTCCCAAGTAGCGTGCAACCCAAACTCCTACAACTAAGCTTGCACCCATGCGAAGAATGCGGTCAGCAAACAGCCATCCTGTATTGATAATCATCGCACGCAAATCGGAGCGAGATTTGAACAGTGATAACCGCGGAATTTTGAATTTACGTAGCATAAGGTTCAAATCTGCTCAACGTTGAGCGATAGTTTAATACAACTAATCAGGAGTTTGAGAAAGCGTCATAGATTTTTGCTAAAAAAGCAGCAATAAACGTAATTTTTGATTGTCTAATATCCAGAAGCCTTTGTTTGAGAACTTAGACGCACAGAATTCAGCCGGAAGCTCCAAAAGCTCCGGCTTTGTCAAGAAACATCACCCCTATAATCGTCTTTCATCAATTTTTCCAGCCAGAATAGAATTTTCAGGTACAGCACTTAACTCTACTGACTCTTTTGAGTAGTAGAAGTAGCTGTCAGGTTCGCGCTTGACATTCACACCGTTGATGACCATACCCAATACGTTCTGACTTGACTGTGTCAAAAACTCTTTTGCCGCATTGGCGCTGTTCCAATCAACCACTCCTGGACGAACTACTAATAAGATGCCGTCGGTTAATTTGCCCAAAACTGCTGTATCCGCTGTTCCCGCTAAGGGAGGAGTATCGAAAATTACGCAGTCATAATCTCTGGTAAAGGTAGTAACCAATGCAGCCATGCGTTGGGAATCCAGTAGGGCGACGGGATTAGGAGGTCTAACTCCAGAAGTAAGAACGTAGAGATTAGGCATAACTTCCTGCACCACTGAATCTAGGGGAACTTTGTCAACAATGACATTACTTAAACCCTGAGCATTAGTTAGCCCCCAGATATGATGTTGGACTGGATGACGCATATCAGCATCTATCAACAGTACCCGACGTCCCACTTGGGCCATTGCTACAGCTAAATTAGCACTAACTTCTGACTTGCCTTCTTTAGGGATGGAACTGGTGACAGCGATCGCTCTTAGCTGTTGATCTGAAAGAAATTTCAGGTTTGCTTGTAGCATTTGGTATGCGTCACCAGCCGGGAAATGAGGAATGTCTCTACCAATCACTCGGGGAATTGGTCTATCTAGACCTTCTACAGGAGAACTGTATTTGCTATTTCTGCTCAAGTTAGGAATCACTCCTAGCAGGGTGTATTGAAACAGTTCTCTGGCTTCTTTAACAGTCTTAATGGAGCGATCGATCACATCTAAAGTTAAGGCAGAAATTACTCCCAGCAAGATACCGAAAACTCCTCCACCCGCCAAAATGAGAGCTTTTCGAGTACCACTTGACTCCTCTGGTATTATGGCAGGGGAGATGATACGAGCATTGCCAATATTTTGGTTCTCTGCTACTTTGATTTCTTGCAATCTTGTCAAGAGTGTTTCATAAGTTGTTTGAGCCGCTTTCAGCTTCCGCTCTAGCTCCCGTTGAGTCTGTTCTAGCTTAGGTAAAACCTTAGTTCGTTGTTTGTAAGCAGCCAATGTATTATTCAGTTCAGCGATTCGTTTTTCCAAACCGACGCGTTCTTTTTCTGTGCTGGCTAAATCTTCAATTAGCTTTTGTCGCACCTGTCCCATCTGTAAATTGCTTACAGAGATTTGGCGATCGTCACCAGCTACCTGATTTATCCGCTCTTTGAGCAAGCTGTTGAGAGAAGCAATTTTTTCTTCTAAATTGAGAATAGTAGGGTGTCCAGGAAAATAACGGCTGCGTTCAACTGCCAGCTGAGCTTGCGCTTCCTGAAGTTGAACAAGTACTTGCTGAGTTCCAGGCACTTGACTCAAGTCTGCTGCGACTACAGCTTGCTGTGGGTTATTGACTTTGGCCTGATTTTGTAACTTTTCCAAGCGAGCAGTCACATCAACTAGTTGAGCTTGTGATCCAGCAATTTCATCTTCCAATTTGGAAATTGTGTTGACGGCTGCGTTTGCTTCTTCTTGCAGAACAATAACGTTGTTTCTCTCTCTGAATCTACGCAGGGCAAATTCAGCTTTTTGGACAGTTTCCTCTGTTTTCGGTAATTGCTCCAATATAAACTTGCTAGCTGAGACAGCTTCAGCCCGATTAGCCTGTACGTTCTGGTTGATGTAATTGTCAATTACTTGATTGACGACCTTTGCCGCCATTTGAGGATCTTTATTTGTATACGAAATTTCCAGGACGTCTGTGCCTTTAACACTTTCTACTTTTAGTTGTTTTATTAAATCCTGGGTTTTGATCGGTTTACCCTCGTTATCTTTTAAGTCAAGCTCTCTGATAGTTTCCTCAATAACAGGAACAGATGTAACTATTTTTGCCTGAGTATCTATGGGACTGTTTGTATAAAGTAAAGATTCCAGTCGTCCTATATCTTCGCCCAACCCTGTTAGTGAGGAAGTATTATTCGTCTTAATTAAGAGACTTGCCTCTGCTTTGTATGTGGATTTCAATGAGAGTGCATACAGCAATGCAAAGGTGAAAACCGATCCAAAAACCCCTACTGCTGCTACCCAGCGCCGTTGCAGGACAAGCCAGTATTTTTGAAAATCTATCTCTTCAAAATTTGGTCTAGATTCCATCATGGCTGATTATTGATTGATTCGACTTTTTAATTCAATTGAACTGGCAAATCTGTTAGTTGAGAAGTCCGAAATCCTTGCTGCTTTTGGTGCCAAGCATCCTTGCATGTCTGCGAGTAAATTCGCTCACAGTTGGATTGCCCTCGGGGTGGATGACTCCCATCGCTTGCTGCCAAAGTTCTGGAGATGCTACAGATACACTATAAGTAGAGCCACACTTTTTCACGTGATACCATTTCGTTCGTTGGCACTGTTTACACCAGAATTCTTCTAACCATTCTCCTTGTAGAGACACTGTAGTTTTGGTAGCCACCAGAAGAATTGCTGTCTGCCGTCCCATACCCCTTTGCTGGAGTTGTCCTGGGCGATCGGCAAACAAAGGATACTTTTGACTCACACTATCGAGATAGCATCCATGAATTGGACAATAGATAGCTCGTCGCTTTGAACGCTTGCGATTTCTGTCACATCTTCTTTCCAATTTGACCTCCTTGATAGGTAAGTAAATAAGATACAAGAGTTTAGAGTTTGGGTTGTAAGCAGAGTTTGGGTTGTAAGCACTGAAATTAATTGTCAAACCCCGTTAGGGAAATTAATTAGTTGATTTTTTTAAGCGACCTTTACTTTTAAATACATTAAAACAACGAATAAATGCTTATGAAGTTAGTTGTTTTGGAGGTAGCACCCATGAGAGCAAAAGCAGTTGCCACATTTATGTTTAGAATTTTTTAAATTTGCTGATTTTTGATTACACGCTCTCTGCTACTCGACCATCTTGACTTGCAACAATGCAATAAAATACAAAGATGGTTACGTTGGAGGGACTGAGATCAAAATAGACCATCGAAGCCCAACTCCATTAATCCATTTAAGATTTTAGTTACTCATGATATAGTTAGTCGCTCTTTTTTTGAAATCAAAGAACAGTAGCTGTAGCAAGGCCATCAAAAGAAGCCGATAAAAGTTAAGTATTTAAATAGACGTAGATGGTATTTTTTGGCATCAGTAGATAAATTCCCCTGTCTAACCTTATTCATCTCTAAGCCTCATGTATTACACTTTACTCTGCTACTATGTTTTTTTTAGATAAAATTAACAGTTACGGGAATTCAGTTCTATCCAAACTATTCGTAAGTAGTTTCCTCATGCTTACGAGTATTAAATTTTGCATTATGCTTGGATTTATACTTGGATTTGATAAATGCACTTTTAGCCTGCGATTGGCATCACCCTTAAATACTGAGTTGCTAAATTTCTTGCAACTCTCTATACTTTTGTTTTCAATCCATAAATCATACAGCATATACATACCAAAAATTTAACTTTTTGTACAGAATTGCTTAGAGCCAGCATGATTGAGTTTTTTTCCTCAGGTTAAAAGCCTTTACAAGGCTATGCCTAGTAGATATAACAAGCAAGAATCTATGAGGATATCGCAGATTAAGTAAGTTAAGTAAAAAATGAAATATGTAGCAAGCGTGCGTTTATTTGCGAAAATAGTAGGTAAAGGCAGAGTTTTGACATAATATTTTTTGACATGATTGCTGAGCAAAACACAGGTGAAATCAACTGGGTCAAACTACGTCAATCCGTGAAAACAGTTTTTTTACTAGTTGCTGTCTGAAATATTACTTAGAAAATTATAACTTTTTTTGAGATGTGCTCAATAATATTATTAGTCTTCACAGAATCTTAAAATACTCTTAGTCAATATTAAATTGCTGAATAGCTTTGTAGTTTTGCTTATGAGGCTCAACTGCTTCAAAACATTGACATTACTGCGTTTGCTGCAATTTAGTCTAGCTAATTACATCAAGATTTTATTACTGCAAACAGTTCATGGAGCGCCTGTACAAAGCAGACAAAGGAGTCTTTAAATCATAAATTAGCAAGAAAACAGATTTCTGCAAACATAACCAATTTCTCTTACTTTAGTAGGATGCAATTATTGAACAGATGAATATCTAGTATTGACAGTCAAAAATAATACATATAAAAAAAGAAACAAGTAGTTAAATTATTTACATATTAATTTTATATTAAGAATTGAGAGCGGGATTTATTGAAAAGATTACTATGCAATTAAATATACTGTGCATTAATGATACCCCTTAATTTAAAGGCTGCTAATGTCAAGATTAAAAATACTTTCAAAGGAGAATATGGTATTTAAAACTGATTGCAGTTGTCTATATTCTTGAAAGAGTAACTATAAAGCCAATTAATGATACTTGGTAATCAATTCAATCTACTTTATATCTAAAGTTCTATAACTATAGGAAGAGATTTGCTCACCTCTGCTAGGCATTGCTAAATTTGGTGAGTAGCAATGGATAATCAAAAGTTAAACAAGAGTTAATGCGAGTTTCGGAGTTAATTTAAAACTGGTATGAACTCCAGGGTAACTGATCTGTTGAGGTCGCTTGTGACTTCATTTTGAAACATCTTAAACAGTTGGCTATGCAAGTTGTCAAGGAGGATACACCCTGCTAGACTGAATCAATATGCAAAGCGCTGTATGTGAAATTCAATTTTTGAAAAAAATCTCATAAGGCAAAAAGAAACGCTCTAAAAAGCCGCTAGGTAACATACTAATTTGAGAACGGTAAGTTTTAATAGCTTGTTTTTTTCTGTCTTTAACAGAATCAATCGTTAATCGGTAAGCATTAGCTATATCCTCAGACTTTAGCTCAAAATACAGTGGATTTTGCCAAAGCATCCAAATTGGATATTGTAATAGTTCAACCTGGATTCCCGATGCGGCGATCGCTTCTTTGACCAACTGATAAGTAGCCTCATGATCCCCGTGAACATCTTTTCTATGGGGAACATAAACCTCTTCTGGCATAAACAATCGCAATCTTTGAGCTAACTGATCGATTATATGTTGGCGTTGGTCATTAAGCAGATATTGCAAAGAGCCATCTATTTGATTGAGAAAGTGAGTTTGAGAATTTGCAACTCCCAGAATGTCTAGGGCATTCAAAGCCTCTCGCTGGCGAATTTCTGCGATCATTTCTGCTTTAATCCAGTCGGGTCTGCCATAGCGTCCATCGGTGAGAAAGACCACCTCTACAGTTACTCCTAGTGACCGTTTGAGGGCAATCAATCCACCACAGCCCAGAGTTTCATCATCCTGATGGGGAGAAAATACCATTGCTGATTTTTGGCTAACTGCTATTGGCTGACTTTTAAAATACAAAATCCAGTGATACAACATATCAGCATTAATAGAGCGAATTTTAGCTCTGAAAATTCCTCTTAACTTACTAACTATTTGTCTGGTTTTCATATTTCGTTATGCGTGTCTTTTTTGTAGTTACTAGGATTATTTTCTCTCTAATATTTCGATCTACAGCAGTTTTTAATTGAATGTGGTACATTCAAACCTTGCTCCCTGCCCCTCTCCTTACTAATGACAAGGGTGCCCAATAGGGTTGAGTGAGGTTGTGTTCTATTTAAATGACAGTCATTAATTATACAAATATTTCTTTGGTATGATTAGCTATCACATACTCTCAAGTTTTTCTTGCCATGATTTTTGACTCTGAAGCAAGAAGGCTGACAATCAGCCAAATCTAATTTTGATTTCTGGAACAAAAGATTTTTTTTAAAGCAGATCAAAATCGTCATGCAGAACCACACTTTATGCATAGGTGACATTGGGCTGAAATCATTATGAATACAAGGCATCAGACACTTATCGCTACTCTCTGAACAGGAAGTGCAAATAATTTTCACGCAACCATTTGCGATTTCTCTAAACTTAGGAATACTAATATCAAATCATTTATTAAAGATGTGAACGCTCTTTTTGTCAAGGTATGGGAGCATTTTATAAGAAAATTCTACGTATAGCAATAAAATATCATATTTACCTATAAACTCGGTATTAAATGAGCATTTACCCACTCACGGCAACTGGCAAGAAATGAGCTTGCTGAGGCAGTTGTATTGTGGTTGACTTGCACTCTCTGGTTTTGACCAACATCTCAATCATATTTAGTCTTGGGCAAGATATCTTAGGTTGTTGCAGCGATTTGTCAATCACAGCCTCATACCTGAACGACAATCATCTCCAAAATTTACTGCATTGCTTGAGTGAGGCAAAGATATCTTGAAAATGAGCGAGATATCAGTTACTATTCACAAGATAAAATATTTCAGATTTGTGAATTTCAATCGTGAGTTGAAACCGATATTTGAGTATCTACCATTATCATTCGCTCTTGCTGAATGTAGTCTTTAATGTTCGATTGCATAGGTTTGAGTAACTTCAACCGAGTAGTAATATCAGTTTCCTGAAGCCAAAGGGTTAAGTCTACCGAGTTTCAACCAATTCAGCTTTGACTACTGTGAGTTTAAGCCCAAGTCATCAGCCAGGAGTAAATCTGAATCCATGCCGATTTGGCAACTCTTGACCTCAGACAACGGAAGAAAGCTCAGACAAGTTTCCATGCCAATTCAACCATCTAGTTCAGTTCAAAACATCACTCCTACGACTACAGCAGATAGTTGTCTAGAGTCCTTGAGAGCAGCGATCGCGCTGCTAAACCTGGAGATGGCGATTCGATTCACTCTCAACCTGGTCAAATGAAGCAGTTATGTTCCACGCGAACATGCTTAATCTGTGCGTAAACGACATTTATGCGGAATTATAGCGAACCGCAATTTAAGTTGTGGACTTACGCAATCGGTCAAATGCCAAATTCCAGGTTTTCGCTTCTGAAGGGACGCTACCAATTTCACTTACACACCTGAGGAGTTAAATTATGGCCCAAGAGTACTTCGTTTCTGGGACAGGCAATGATAACAACAATGGCTTGAGTGAGACGAGCGCGTTTAGAACACTCCAAACAGCAGTAGATCGGCTACAACCAGGCGATACGCTCTACGTTATGAATGGGACTTACACTCAGAGCGATCCCAACAAAAGTCTGGTGGAAATTGTCAACAAGAATGGCTCAGAGGACAAGTGGACAACCATCAAAGCTTACTCAGGACACACGCCTAAACTGAAAGTTAAGGGAGGCAATGGAATTCACATAGCTGGTTCTTCTTACGTAAAAGTTGAAGGACTTGACTTAGAAGGCAGCAAGGATGAAGTTACATTAGACTATGCTAGGCAAGAGCAAAACAATTTCAATAACCCCGTCACTAATAGCTCTGGCATTAGCATTACTCCATCGTACGATCGCTCTGGGATAAATGGCTATTCTCACCATGTTGTCATCAGCGACAACAAAGTCCGTAACTTCACGGCTGCGGGCATTGCAGCCGAAAAGGCAGACTACGTCACGATCGAAAAAAACACCGTCTCTGGAAACTCCTGGTATTCACCTCTAGGGACTAGTGGAATAGGCATTATTTACAGCCGAAACACAGACAACAATACCAATGACTACAAGTTCATTATTCGAGACAATGTCGTTCATGATAACAAAAATCTGATCGCGTGGTCGGAGGTAGGCAAAATTAATGAAGGACATGGCATCATCATTGACGATGGACTCAACACCCAAGCAAATTCGACAGGTGAACCCTACAACGGCAAGACATTAATTGCAGGTAACACTGTCTACAAAAACGGCGGCTATGGCATTCAAGCCTACAGTAGTTCCAATGTGGACATTGTCAACAACACCACTTACCAAAATTCTCGCAGTCCTGAACTGAGTGGGACTGGAGAAATTGTGGCACTCAATTCCAAGAATGTGCGTGGCTACAACAATATTATGTATACGACGCCCGATCGTCGTGCCAATGTAGTCTGGGAATCTGAAAACGTCACCTTTGATCGCAACCTCGCCTACAACTACAAAACTGGTGAATTCCGCGCTTCAGACGATCCAAACGCTCAGGGGTTGCAAAATATCTTGGGTGAAGATCCAAAATTTGTAGACCCTGAAAATGGTAATTTTGCCCTCCAATCCGGAAGCCCCGCCATAGATATGGGTTCTGGAACCTTCAATGGTGTTGTCAAGACAGACCAACTTGGCACTGCCCGTCCACAGGATGGTGATGGCAACGGTAGTGCAATCACCGATATTGGTGCATTTGAATTGGGGACAAAATCAGCCTCCAGTGGCAATGGCACCGTCTTGGGTGTCAGTAAGAGTCCTTCTTCCATCACTGAGGGAACAGAGGATGACACTCTCACTGGTACTGGAGGCAGCAATAAAACCTTGCCTAAGAAAGGAAATGGTTCTATTTCCGATGATAGGGGAAATGACGTGCTCACAAATGGATATGGTAAAGATCGCTCCTTATATGCTGACAAAAATTCTGGTCAAAGCGATCGCATCTTGCTCAACTACGGTAGTGGTGATTGGTCAGCTAACCATCACAATAAACCTTTTGGCAGCGATAATAGCTTCATTGCGGATACGAGCGGCAAAACAACCTTAGGTAAAGATACTAAATTAGACCTTACGAAGGTACCGAGTTACTTTGGCTAGGCAGTTTAGTTTTTAAACTGTTTGATTGTTCGTAGAGGCACGGTAACGCCGTGCCTCTAACAGAATATCTGTTGCAACCAACCATCATAGAATTGGTAGCAGATCAACGCTTGAAATTGGGCGATCGCTCCTTTTCTATGATGACCTTCTCAGATATTCTGGTAATTGGCATTTTTAGGGTTTCGGCTTATGAGTCGAAGCAACGTGTAATTCTTTCAATTGCTTAACATCTACACCTGAAGGTGCATCTGTCATCAAACAACGTGCTTGCTGTGTCTTTGGAAACGCGATCACATCTCGAATCGATTCTTCCGCTGCCAACAACATCACCAATCGATCTAAACCATAAGCGATACCACCGTGAGGCGGAGTACCGTATTCAAACGCTTCCAACAGGAAACCAAATTTATTGTGTGCTTCCTCAACAGAAAGTCCGATCGCATCAAATACTTTTTCTTGAATTTCCCTTTGATAAATCCGCAGACTACCACCGCCAACTTCAAAACCATTAAATACCAAGTCGTAAGCTTGGGCGCGGGCAGTCTTCAAGTCATGCAAATCATCAGGATGGGGTGCAGTAAACGGGTGATGCAGTGCTTCTAGGCGCTTTTCCTCTGCATTCCATTCAAACATCGGGAAATCTGTAATCCAGAGCAAGTTTATTTTTTCCGGATTGATTAACCCGAACTCCCTAGCCATGAACTGGCGCAGCCTATCTAAGGTTTTGTTAACAGTAGCAGCGTCACCAGCACCAAACAACAATAAATGACCTGGTTTAGCATCTGTGCGGTGTAAAATTTCCTGTTTTTGCTCTGCGGTGAGGTTGTCTTTAATCGCACCGATGGTATCTATGTCTCCATTATCTCTCACGCGGATATAAGCTAACCCTTTAGCACCGGCCTCGTTAGCTTCTTTGAAAACATCACCGCCTGGTTTGATCCGGACATTAGAAATTACATCACCCTCGGGGATGGGGAGGATTTTGACGATCCCACCACTCTTCACAGCATCATGAAAGACTTTAAAACCACAGTCTTTAACAATATCCGAAACATCAACTAGTTCTAAGTTGTAGCGTGTATCAGGTTTATCGCTGCCGTAGCGTTCCATTGCCTCGGCATAGGTGAGACGGGGAAAGGGACGCTGTAACTCGATGCCTTTGACAGTTTTGAAGATATGACAGACTAATTTTTCGTTCAACTCGATAATTTCTTCTTGGGACATGAAGCTCATTTCCATGTCCAACTGAGTAAATTCCGGTTGTCTGTCGGCGCGTAAGTCTTCATCGCGAAAGCAACGGGCGATCTGGTAGTATCTGTCAAAACCGGATACCATCAGCAACTGTTTGAATAGTTGGGGTGATTGTGGTAAGGCAAACCAATCTCCGGGGTTAACACGACTGGGAACCAAATAATCCCGCGCACCTTCGGGAGTAGAACGAGTTAGTATAGGAGTCTCGACTTCAACGAAACCTTCGACATCTTCTAAATAGCGACGCATGGCTTTAACGACTTGATGGCGCAGTTGCAGGTTATGCGCCATTTGTGTGCGCCGCAAATCTAGATAACGATACTTCAACCGCACGTCTTCTCGCACCGGATCGGTTTCGGTGGTGGATACTTGAAAAGGTAACTGCTTGCGGACAGCGTTGAGCAATTCTATATTGTCAGCGTAGATTTCGACTTCGCCTGTAGGTATACGGCTATTCAAAGATTCTTCGGGGCGTTGTGATACCCTGCCTATCACTTTAATTACATATTCATTTCGCAGAGTATTTGCCTCAACGTAAGAATCCGGGGTGCGTTGCGGATCGCTGACTATTTGAACAATGCCAGAGCGATCGCGTAAATCTAAAAATATCACACCCCCATGATCGCGGCGACGGTCTACCCATCCGTATAAGGTGACAATTTCTCCAATGTGTTCTTTTCGGAGTTCGCCGCAATAGTAAGTTCGCATAGTTGTTAGTTCTTAGTTACCAAGCTAGACAAAACAAGTAAATGTCAAACCTTTTCATTATCTAGCATCACTTGCAATTCTAGTAATTCCGGTTAAAAAAAGATGAATAATTTCTCTAATAGGAAAGGGTGTAGGGGTATAGGGGCAATGGGCAACAGGCATGGGGCATGGGGCATAGTAAAAATCAGTACTTCAATCCCCAATCCCCGATCCCCAATGCCCAATTCCCAATCCCCAATTCTTTACACCCTTATTTAAGATTAAGCACGAGGGGCATTGAAAGCTTCCCAAGCAGCTTTAGCCGCATCTTGACAGCGATCGCCGAATTCTGCGATTTGTTTCATCAACAAGTGCCAGTTTTTATCGGCTTCTTGCTGCAATACCATCCAAGAGTGTTCAAGGCGATCGCGCTCAATTAGTTTTTCGCCTTCAATCGCTTCCCTCGCCCGGCGTACTGCATTTACATAAGTTTCTCGGGTGAGGGTTCCTGCTGATTCTGCCTCAGCTTGTGCGCGTCTTTTGATCGCCTCAATCAACGCTTTGGTTTCATGCTTGATTTCGTCGGTTTCACCAGCCATTTCAGTTTCTACCATTTCATTGGTTTGAGAACTGACTTCAACGACGATCAAGTTTTCCTCTTCCTCGTTGTTACGATTGTAAGTCATAGCTAGTCCTCCTTTGTGCTAACTGAAAGATTTGATTGGAAACTGCACCCTGTCAATATTGGGCATGGGGGAAGGTGGGGCCCCCTCTGGGGATAAGGGGTAATGGGCATTGGGGATTGGGAATCGGTGAGAACTATGAATGGTGAATGCGATTGGGCTGAAAATTTCATAATTCATAATTCATAATTTATAATTAATAAAACTCTTAAAGCGGCAGTTTTCAATTGATTTCCCATATTTTGCTCTCCTTGTAATGCTGTGAATGCGAATAAAAATTAGGTTGTAATTAACAGCATTACTTAAGCCGCAATTTGATTGTATCGACCTCAACACAGATATTTCAGGTAGAAATAGCGCTCTAGTAATGTACGGTTTTCTCGCTCCGATATTTATAAAACTTCATAAAAACTATATTTGTGAGTAACTTATAATACAGATTTTGTACTTAAATCAGTTGAATACATCTTTTGTAAAAAAACACATCTATCCAAAGCTATAAATTTTTACTGGTGTTGAGACTAAAAATCGTCTAAGGGACTTCCAAATAAAAAAACATACAATTTTTCTTGTGGGGTGGACATCCTGTCCGCCCATAACCAAGGGCGGGCGAGACGCCCACTCCACAAGAAGGGATAATTTATTTCTTGG
>NZ_JACAEU010000029.1:0-37925 GCF_013388695.1 Fischerella sp. | reverse complement strand
GTTGCGTTCAGACATAGCAATAGCAATTCGTGCCCTCTCCCCTTCCCCTGTTCCAAATTGGGAGAGGGGTGCCGACAGGCGGGGTGAGGGAAGTACTATCTTTGACTGCAACTTAGTATTAGTATGTGACGCAAAAAGAGAATACAGGAAAACCCGAGGTAAAAGAAAAGATTTATCTTTTACCTCTTTCTTATTACTAATTCACTATTCAAATTCCAAAATTGTCAGATAGTTTTATTTGTCTTGATTGGAGTCTTGTCTTTCTTCCCGCAATTGGCGCAACTTGTTTATTAGTTTTTGGCTAGATGCCTGAGTTTTGCTAATTTGTGCTTGGGTTGCTTGTGATGTAGGCACAACCTGATTTTTGCCAACTTGCACCGACTGCTGTGCTGGTGTTGTAGTAGCTTGCGGTGTAGGTGCAGACTGATTTGTCTTGACTGGTACCGATTGCGGTGATAATTTCACAGTAGGTTGCTGCGAGCCAGTACTGACTTGTTGTACCTGCTGAGGTGATTGAGGATTTTGCTGAGGCGATCGCAAACCCTGCATCGGATCTTGCTGCTGCCCGTTGGATAAATTAGGTAACGGTTGTGTTTTGTTGATTCCCAAGCCAGGTAATTGTTGGGGAGTCAGTGTAGGCAATTTTGGTGAAGTAGCTCCTACCGTCGTGCTGTTGTTTGGTAAGAAAGATAGGCTAAATGGGTAGTACTTAGGTTTGCCATTTGCCTGTACGGGGTTTTTTTGGAAATATTCTCTAAAAAATTCTCTTGTGGATGTCTTTAAGCTGGATGAGACTGAGTTGTCCAGAAAGTCTACAGACTCAACTTTACCTTCGCTATCCACTACCAAACCACCCCTAACATTTCCTTCCTGTCCTCTTTGAACATTCACTGTTTCAGATATGGGTTTTTTGGTTTCAATGTTGGGATAGTGCTGCCTGACTTTCTGAAACTGATCCCCAAAGCTATTAATTGTTGCAAGTTGCTGTTCTGTTCCTGGGGGTATTGTCGATGTTGATGGTAACTGAGGGATGTTAGATGCAAGCTGCTGTTGTTGCCATTGTGGCAAGGTTGCACCTGCTAATGTTAACTTATCCCCTAGTTGTGGAGTTGTGCCGATCGGGGCTACAAATTCTTGAGTTTGACTCACTGTGGCAGTGGTCGTGTTGTGATAAGGTGTAGAAGTCGAATTGCTAGGCAGTTCTGTTGGGAGATTAGCAGCCTGTAATTCCGGCAAATTAGAAGGTAACTGTGGTCTATTTTCGTTAACAGAAGATAGTGGCTGAGGTTCTCCGAAGGCAACTTTGTCTTGCACGCGAGGAATTGGTGGCGTGATGTTCGCGCCTGTATCCAGCTTAGGTTGATATTGCCAGTTTCTGCCTTGGGGTATTTGAACATCCTGGCGATTGGGTAAAGAAACTATGTTCAGGCTGTCAGGAGAGGTGGCAATAGAAGGCAGTGCTGGCTCGACAAGGGCAGATACTGGTTGCTCTGCGGGTAAGGGTATTGGTTTATTGGCGAAGTTTGGAAAGGGAGGAACTTGGGATTTTAGCGGGAGTTGTCCTTGCAGGGGAAGTTGCCCTTGTAGAGAAATTTGCCCTTGCTGGGGAAGTTGAGGCGTGCTTGCTTGTGGCAAACGGCTCTGTTCAGCCTGATTTAATTCAACGAGTCCAACAGTTTTTGGTGATTTTGTTTCTTTGGGTTTAGATTCCACTGGCATCAGTGGCAGGAATAAGGCGATCGCACCATGAATGCCAACAGAGGCTAAAGCTGCTATGCCAGCTGGCTGGCTTATAAATACAGGTATATTTTTGAGCACCGAGACGTATGACATAACTGTGATCCGTTCACTCAGCTTGATTGCAGTAGATTTACAATTTTATTTTTTAGACAATAATTTAAAGACAGTAATAATTTCAGTTCTGTGCGTTACTCTACAAATAATAACTTCCCGCGTCCAAACTAAAAACAGGAAAATGTCACTTTTTCAAGTAAGATTTTTTTTAAATTGATATAATATTTTACTAAAAATTTCGTTGAAGCGAGCAACAATTTTAAAAATAATTAATTTTTTTGGGATTTATTTTTGAACTTTCACAATTAGAAGCGAAAAGTAGGGTAATTCGAGTTTGGGGCGATCGCGTAAGTCAGAGTATATAACCATATCTGGTAAAGTAGCTTTTTCTACTACCCAACTATTTTCTAATAAACCCCGTTGCTGTAACACTTGCCAAGCTTGTTCGTAAACTGAACTAACTTTCATTAGCACGACCACATCTGCCCAGTCTAAAACACTTTCCAATTCTGCAATTGTGTATATTGCGGGTAAAATCGCCAATCGCTGTTGGCGTATTGTCAATGGTAATCCCAGTACAGCCGCAGCTGCCATTGGTGAACAAACTCCCGGTATCAACTGCACTTTGACTTCGGGATGTAGCTGTTGTAGAGTCTGTGCCAAATAAGTAAAAGTGCTATAAAAACTTACATCTCCTTCGCAGGCAAAAGCCACATCTTGACCTGTTTGCAAATAGTGCCAAACTTGCTCTGCTGCGGCTTGCCATGCTTGCGTCAGCACAGTCATATCCTGGACATAGGGAAAAGTCAAGGCTATTTGCACCTGCTCTTGACTTAACCACGGTGCGACTATTTGCTGTGCCATTCCTGGTTTACCTTGTACCCCTGCTGGAAATGCTACTACAGGCGAATTTTGCAGTAAGCGCAATCCTTTCACCGTAATTAATTCTGGATCGCCTGTCCCGACACTAATGCCGTAAAGAATACCAATTGTCACAGTTAGATAGGGGGATAAAAATTATGAATTATGAATTATGAAATTTTGGTTCTTCAGCATTCATCATTCTCACCTATTCCCCATTCTCTATTCCCTATTCCCTATCCAAAATGCCATTACCAACAGTGATTTTGCCAGGATATTTAGAAAGCGCGATCGCTTACCATCAATTACAACAATCCTTGCAACAGATGGGCTTTCCTACGCTGACTGTACCACTGCGACGCCGCGACTGGATAGTCACTTTAGGAGGTAGACCTGTAACGCCTATTGTACGGCTACTCGATCGCACAGTAAAACAGGTACTACAGCAATCTAATGCTTCACAGATTAATTTGATTGGTCACTCAGCAGGAGGTTGGATTTCTCGCATCTACTTGGGTGACAAGCCTTATTTAGGGCGTGGTGAACTTCAAGCATCCCTTTGGCAAGCTCATAGTCTAGTTGCTACTCTGATGACTCTGGGTACACCGCATATGAGCCAGGAGCGCTGGACGCGCTGGAATTTAGATTTTGTCAATAATAATTACCCAGGAGCATTTTACCAAAATGTTCGTTATGTTTGTGTCGCCGGAAAAACAATCTTTGGTGAAAAAAGACGCGGTAGCTGGTTAGCTTACAGTAGCTATCAATTAACCTGCGGTAAAGGTAACACTTGGGGAGATGGAATCACTCCCATAGAAGCTGCTCATTTGGAAGGAGCAGAAAATATCGTGATTGAAGGTGTGAAACATTCTCCCAGAAGCCCAGGTGTTTGGTATGGTTCACCAGAAGCGTTAAAGGTTTGGGTCAAGTATCTCGTGTGAGGTGAGAGTGGGGGAGTGGGGGAGTGGGCATGGGGCATTGGGCATTGGGCATAGTTAACAACCACTAACCACTAACCACTAACCACTAACTATTCTTAAAATTTCTTAGCTAAACTTGTAATAAAAATATATATTGAGCCAAGAAAAGGAGCGGTGAGTGATGGAAAACACCGAGTTCAATAGAGTTCTGCGGCGCATAGCAACGGTATTATCGGTAGTAATTATTACGTTATCCTTAGTTGCTGCTTCCACTGGGATTTTGCTGTCTTTTTACTACGAACCAGCAGCAGGCAGGGCATATCAGTCGTTGAAAGCGATCGCGGAGCAAGTGTCCTATGGTTGGTTGTTCCGCAAAGCTCACAATATTGCTGGTAACGCAGTCATTGCGATCGCCCTTGTGCAAATTGTGGTGTTATTTTTAAGCAGGCAGTTTCGCAAAAGTTGGTTAACGGCTTGGATTAGTGCAATTTTCTTTACCCTGATTGCGATCGGCCTTTCGTGGACAGCAATGATTTTAAGCTGGGATCAAGAAGGATTCTGGCGTTTTAGCATTGAGTTGGGAACTATTGAAGCAATTCCTTTCATCGGTTCGCAATTGCGCGAAATTCTCACTGGTGGCGGTGCGATTAGCACACTTACTATCCAACGCCTTTACACCATACACAGTTACATTCTCTCTATCGCTGCCATTATTATTTCTGTGGTGCATTTATTGAGCGTATTGTGGCAAGAAAAACAAACGCAATCCTCAGGGGCGAACTCTGAAGTTATTAACTCACAGCCGCAATCAATAATCAATCAGGGCGCGGGAGCATCGCTGGCGGAGAGTTGAGATAATTTTGCGATCGGCACTTCTTCAACTTCCGGTAATTTTTCTAAAGATAGGCGTTCTGAGGCTTTTCCACCTGATAGGCGTTTTAAAAGGTTCGGTCTAGGATCGTGCAACAGGTAAATAATGCGATCGCCTGGTTGCCAAGCCTCACCCGCAGGCATGATCTGCAATTTCTCATCCCGTTCTAAAAATAGTGGCACTAACTCGCCAGCCCGGATTAATGCCTGTAACTGAACCTTTTGCAGAGAAAAACCAGGCTCTTTCAGCGTCATCATCCCCAACTTCACTTGCTCATCATTCAGATACTGATTCCAAGTTTTAATTTGGAAGTCGGGGATGAAAGCCTGGTTAACTTTAGTTTTATTTGTAGCGTTATTAGCTTGAGGATCGCGGGGGAAAATTGCTAAAACACGCGGTGGGCTAAACTCCTCTGCCGCCCGTTGGGCCAAAACAAAATTCACCTCACCATTTTTGGTCATCGCAAGAAAAGTCCCCACAGAAGCCAGTCCTGCTTCTTCTAAGACATTGACATCCAAAGCACTGCTGGTCAACACCCGGAGATTTTCTGCTTGGGCTTGTTGACTAGCTTCTGCATCTGTATCAATCATCACCACTGGTTCTCCCCGTTCTTGCAACAGGCGAGCAATTAAAATACTCAAAGGATTGCAACCAACAATCACTGCCCCCGTTGCTTGTTTGGAAGTGATTTGCAAACACCTAGCAACCCAGCCAGCAGTTAGACCTTGGCAGAACACAGTCATGATAATTGTTAGGAAGACCAAAGCTTTGATGGCGTCACCACCATTAATGCCGTGTTGTGTTAGCAAAATTGCAAATAAAGAAGCAACGGAGGCAGAAACAATTCCCCGAGGTGCAACCCAGCTTAAAAACAGTTTTTGTCGCCAGTTAAGATCGCTGTTCCACGTACAAAAGAGGATGTTGATCGGACGAACGATAAACATCAGCGCCAAGACAGTAAATAAACTGCCCCAACCCAAGGCAAACACACTGTCAATAGATAGGTCAGCAGCCAGGAGAATGAATAGCACTGAGACGCAGAAAATTGTCAACTGACCTTTAAAGTGGCGCAGCAAGCGTTCTTCTGGTACCGAAGCAGTACCAAACACGACACCAGCAACTACAGTTGCCATCAGCCCCGATTCACTGCGGAGCATCTGAGCTAGTACAAATAAACCCCACAGCCCAGCCAAAACTACTAAGTTTTTCAGCTCAAATGAGAGAAAATTGGCAAATTTGCAAATCAATGCCATTAGCCAGCCACCCACTGCACCAATTACCCCACCAATACCAAGGCGCACAAGCAAACTGCTAATCGCAACGAATGGGTCGGCATTCTGGTTTAATATCGTGTTTAGCACTACGACGGCCAGGATGGCTCCCACTGGGTCAATTAAAACCCCTTCTCCTTCTAAAAGTGTGGCAACTGGTCGCTCTACATTGATTTGTTTGAGCAGGGGACTAATAACCGTAGGCCCTGTAACTACAACTAAAGACGCGAACAGAAAAGCGATCGGCCAAGGAAACTCACCCAGCCAGTGAGCAGCCATACTGCCACCAAGCAGCGTAATCAGAGTTCCCAAGGTTACGAGTAATTGCAAGCTCGTAGAAACTTTGTTTAATTCTCGCAATTCCAGGTTGAGTCCGCCTTCAAACAAAATTATCGCCGTTCCCAGAGCGACAATTACTTCCAATCCCGTACCTAGCAAATGGGGGTGCAAAAATCCAAAGCCGTCGGAACCAAGGACAATGCCAAACAGCAATAAAAACACAATGCTGGGTACCCGGAGGTATGCAGCTAGTACCTGAGCACTAATACCTGCAACGACGGCAATCACCATCTGCAAAGTAATTTCAAATGATGCTTCCATGTTGTAGATTTTGAGCGATATTTTTCAAAATCTTTTGTAAAGAATTGTAAAGATTAAATTTACAGCGTGCAACATTACGCCCTGTCTTCTTTGCTGAGTCGAGAAGATTTTTCATACTTGGTTGCCTATACTACAGCATTTTTCTAGGTTTAGCGAAACAGTAACAACGCTAGCCACCGATTTATAAGCGTTTGAGTGCCATACTTATCCCTGAAAGCGTATTTTTTCTAGCATTTGCTATCAATTACTTTTGCTTCCACCCAGTTTAACCTGCTGCAATTTAAAATTTTGCTATAAATTTATTCATTAAAACTGTTGACATTAACAATAAAAGCCGCTAAATTAATAAAAGTGTGAGCCGCGCGCCCCCATCGTCTAGAGGCCTAGGACACCTCCCTTTCACGGAGGTAACGGGGATTCGAATTCCCCTGGGGGTACTTTAGATAAAAGTAACACAAGCCCTGCAAAGCGAAATAGCAAGTTTGTAGGGATTAATTTATGTCTGTAGTTAATAAATAAAAATCGAAACACAGTGTGAATTACTACTAGACTCAGTGGTAGTAGTGGCGAAGCAGGCTCTGGCGGGTTAACCATGACGCACGGTTAATTGTCTTCCTAATCAATTTTGTAAACACAAAAGCGATCGCCTCCTTTGTTGCTATGGGATCTATTTAGTAATAGCGAGAATCATCTGTGATGCACCAACCCTGTTAAGCTAGAGCTGATAATGCCTTAGTACAACATTGCACAAATTTGTAACGAATTTAAATTGAAAAAACTCTGCGCTCCTCTGCGTTTAAAAAGCTACGATTTTACGCAAAGCTGTACTTAGCAATATCAGCAGTAATTCACCTTGTCAACTCCTCAAGACGCTGGCGAATTGCTAAGAGATTTAGCTGTAGATCCTTCGCAAGGCGACGCTCAATGATTCCCACTGGCATTGTGCGTTTAGGCCAAACTTTAACTGTATAGCAGAGATTAGTCCCTGTTTCTTGACCAAGGGAATAAGGCTCTAAGCGCCAGCTACCGGAGAAGTCTTTAAAATCCCCCTCTACCATTTGGAAAATAATTTCTTTGGGGAAGTATTCTTCGAGGTCAAGAACCACACGGGCAGAAAAATTCAAACGTAAAAAGCGTTGGGAACCTACTTGTTCCAAGCGAATACCACCGTTGGGATGCTCAAGCAGACGACTGTTGGCTAAATTGGGAATGAAATCAGCCAAGGCTTCATAATTAGTAAGCACTTCCCAGACTTGTACAACTGGTTGAGGAATTTGGATGGTAGCAGAAATTTGCCGCTGTCGGTCGGCGATTTTCTCAATTTGAACCGCTACAGCTTGCAAATCAAAATCATCACCTACCAAATTTTCTTCTAAGCTGGTGTCGTCTTCAGTGGCAATTAAATTGAGTTCTTCTGGTGTGTATTGTTTTTCAGTCACTTTCAGAATATGGTTTATCTTCGTCAGAAAATTGAGGCAGATTGAGGATAAAGCAGATTTTGCTGAGGTTGGTATCTGCAATCGGAGTACTTTCCACAGCTATTTTCCCATTTAAATGCTGCACCAAGGATTTTACAAGAGCAAGTCCTAGACCAGTACCTGGAATCCATCTTCCTCTGCCCCGACGGAATGCATCGAATATATAGGTCGCTTCTTCTTCAGATATACCGCGTCCTATATTAGTCACCTTAATAATAACTTGATCGACTTGCTCAACAACTTGGTGCGTGGCTTCGAGTTGGACAATGGTGTCCCGTTCTGAGAATTTGCCAGCATTCGTGAACAATTCTTGCAAGATGCGGTCAAAGCTCTCCAGTTCAGTTTGTAGCTCTAGAGATTCTTCCGGTAAATCGAGAGAAATACTTAATCCTTTGTCCGCAAACTTTTTCTCAAAAGATGCTGCTAAATCTTCGATTCTTGTATTTAAATCAATGGTTTCAAATTGCGGACGTTCTTGATGGGTGTCTAACTTTTGGAGTGTCAGCAAGTCGTTAATTAAATTTATTTCCTTGGTACATTCCTCTTCTAAGATATCTAGATACTTCGCCTGCTGCTCGGGTGTTCTTCCCGGTTGACGTAGCATACGCAGTGCCATACGCATATTTGTGAGGGGATAGCGTAGGCGATCGCTCATGTTACTCAAAAATTCATCTTTGAGTTGGTTGAGTTCTCGTAGTTGCTCTACATATTGCCGCGTTCTTTCGTACAGTTTGGCTTGAACATCTAAGCTGCGCTGCAATTGAGATGTGCGTTCATCCACCAACATCTGCACTTGCCGCAGTGTCTGTGTTTGAATTATGGCATTGCTGAGTTGAGCGCAGACCATTTCCACCATATTTAATTCTGCTACCTGCCAGTGGCGAGGTTGGGCTTGCTGTAATGCTAGAAATCCCAAGATTTTGCCTTGACTCTCCAATCGCATTAATAGCATTGCCGGCAGTTTTTCTAAAACAAATGCGGGGGCGACGGTTGAGGTATCTTTGCGTCGGTCTTTATTGTCGTGAATGATTACAGGTTTTCCAGATTCTGCTGTGAAGGCACGCCGACATATACCACAGTCTGAAAGCCAGAAGGAATGATCTTGAGTATCTTCTTTACTTATATAGAAACTTTCTGTTTCCCTAGACCATTCGCCGATTACGGTCGCTTTAGCTTTGGGAATTTGTTTTTTAGGTATGCTCCTAAACAGCGGATCGGTGTATTTCAGTAGTATCAGCAAACCGCGATCGGCTTCTAAAGCTTCGGCGGTAGAGGCGATCGCCACCTGAAGCATTTGATTCACCTCTAAATTGCTACGACTGAGGATTGTCAATTGCTTGATCAGGTTTTGATGCTGGGCGCAGGTTAGCAGATTCTGCTGTTGTGAGGTGATTAGCTGTGCTTGTGCCACTTGCGAAAAAGCGATCGCGCAAACTGACTCCACAGTTCTGAGCAAACGTTTTTCTGACTCACTCCAATCATACAACTGCGACTTGATCAGGCTAATCACACCGTTTTTGTTACCTCCAAAACGGGTAGCGATCGCCAAAACAGCTTTGATTGGCAGTGGCAAATTTTGACATCCTATTGCCAAACTATTTTGAATTGTCGAAATGTCTTCAATGGTTGGTTCAGCCGCACATTGCACCACTGGTAAATCCAGCTGTTCCATTGAGAATATCTCATCTGGATGCGACGCACTTGAATACTCTTGGACGCACCAATTTGCAGTCACTTCTGCACCAGACGCCTTGCCCTGAACAGTTACTAGGCAACAGCAATCTACTTTGAAAGCAACTCCTAACACTTGGGCAATATCTTGCAGCATCATTGCTGGGGTTGAGCTATTGGCAATGATTTGATTTATTTTTTGTGCCAACTGGAGGGCGGTTGTGTCTTCCTCATGCTGCATCAGCTTGACCGGGTAGTGTGTGAGTCGTTCTGCTTCATCTGGATATTGTAGCGATGAAGACAAACGCTTTTTCATTCCTGATACGCTCTTGGATAGTGAACCCATTGTTTTTGTACCCAACCTCCTGCCATATGCTTACTCCCTTTGTATTGCTGCACCCTGCGACTGAATCATCTATCTTATTTTTAAGACTTTCTCTCACCTGTTATAGCCCTTTTCTATTTCAGATGACCAAATTCTCGTATATAAAAAACTTGAGTAATAAAACACCTAAAATTAGCTAAGGTACTCAATTTCTACAATTGCAGTTTTTTGAGATCAGTCTATTCACTAACATCTACTTAGGATATTCTGTTTGCATCTATACATAAACCGTAATTTCTCTAGACTTGTAGCCCAGACTCCATAGATTACATCCGCGTTAACACTGAGGCTAACACGAAAATTTTAATATTTTTTTAACTATTTTTCTGGCTGATTTAACTAGTCTTTATACCTAACTATCGTCAGGAAATATTTTGACTGCACACATTCAGAAAAATTTTTTACGAGTGAGCAAGGGGGCAGCAAAAAAAATTTGTGTCTTCTTTTTGACTCCTTGTTCTTCAGAATTATTTAATCTTTAGGCTGATGTTTAATATCTGTCAAGTGTAGTCATACCCCCTGTGCTCTAAAGTGCTGCTCACCTAAGTGATATTCACGCTATTCAAGTTTATTTGTCTAATTAATATGATTAATATATAAATGATTTTAAGATTTATATGCCTTATTGATAATGTTAAAACTTACACTCATTATTTACCTAATACCTTCTGCTTTCTGTTCATGAATGCAGCCCAGTTCAGCCTTACACAACCTAACTAAGCTGCATTCACTTGACTCCAAATTTATCCAGCTAAACTTTCGACACTCAGAGGAACCATATCGCCAGTTCTCGTCAGTCCTAACAGCATCGGTTGTTGGGGTTGAATTAATTGACCTGTGAGCACGCAGCGTTCTTCTTGCTGGGCTGTAGCAGCTATGCTAGCTCTAATATCAGCTTTTGAAAATCGGGGTTTCCACTCTCCTGATTTTTGCTGGACATAATTCCAAAGGATATCTCGGATGAGGGCTTGATATCCCTGATTGCCAGCTAGTTCTTTGAGTTTGTCTTTTAATTCGCGCTCTAAGCGGATGCTGGTGACTTCCATATCAGTGGTTGGGGTGCGAGTGATGGTATGCATGAGTTTTTCTCCTTAAAACTATAGACAGGATAGTAATACAAGTGTAGTATGTTTAAAGGAATGTTCAATAGGTGAAATTTTCTGTGAAATCCATTTCTCTCATCTCTACTTCCTTGCGTGCTGACAACTGCCGAGCCAGTTGGGAATCAGCCTTTGTGGAAGTGGAGTATTTATTTATGGGACAAAATGGCCGAAAACAGGGCAATTTCACAGAGGGCGATCGTGATTCTATTTATGCCAGGATTGGTGTACTTAATCGAGCACCACAACTAGACGAAAGAAGCGGGAGGTACAGATACCGAGATGCTGTACCGATATAGGAATCAAAGACTTATCAGGTCAATTCCCAACCCCCGCTTTAACAAAGAAAAAAGCGGGGGTTTTTTAATGAGGAGTCAAACCGTGACGATCGGAGCGCAAGTTTTAGAGCAATCTGTGGTGGTGTTTTCTCAAAATTACTTGCCACTGTGTCGAGTCAATATCAAGCGAGCGATCGTGCTTTTAGTCACAAATAAGGCGGAGCCGCTAGATATTACCAGCAGCAGTGGTTGGCAAATTCACTCTCCTAGCTTAGTGATGTATGTACCAAAACATATTCGCTTGAAAATTACTTCTCGCGAACGGATGTGGAAGGTTCCGCCAGTAAATAGACGGGAAGTGTTGCGGCGAGATCGGCACAGTTGCCAATATTGCGGTAACAGCAAACATCTGACACTGGATCATGTGATTCCTCGTTCTCGAGGTGGTCAACACACCTGGAATAACGTAGTTGCTGCTTGTAAGCAGTGTAACTCCAAAAAAGGAGACAGAACCCCCCAAGAGGCTGGTATGCAGCTGCGTACCAAACCGAAAGCGCCAGTCCACCCAACTATTGCTTTTGCCGAAAAATTTTGGATGGACGTGCAAACAAACCTGGAATAACAGGAGAGCATGAGGAATGCTAAAACTAACTTACACCGAAACGAGTTTTCACCTAGAGTGTCTCACTCAATCCCTTGAGGAGTGGGTAGCGCAGCGAGTGATTTTGGCACTGCGAGTCGGTCAAAGTCTGTGCGTTGAACCCAGTACTGCTTCCTTTTTGCTTCCTGCTGATTTGCCAGGACTTGAACAACTCAAAACTCAGGTGCAATGGGATGAAAGGGAAATAATTGCTTTATGTCCTTCTGATGCTGAGTATATCGAAGTCACTCTCCGAGGTTCTTGGCTATCAGAGATTTCTGAGGACGTAGAAGGTGTGTTTGTCACCACAATGAGCGATCGCACTGAGTTGTTACTGCACAAACTCTGGCTGGCGGCTGGGAGGTGCGCCTCCGTCATGAGTGAATGAGGAAGTCGCTATAACATAAATGTATTTCTCGTTGAATTTTGTTCTTTGTTGATAGTTGTTGGTTGTTTGGAACAACCAACAGCTAACTATTAAAGTTAGCTAAATAATTTGTGGCGGAATTTGCTTGCATAGTTATTTAGCAATGTCACATCTTGGGCGATCGCTTGTAAGTAGAAAGCAGTAGTCATAATAAGAAATATGGGAGAATTTCACTTGTCCAGAAAGAGAGTGCGATCGCGCACCACACTAGTGCTTAGATTTCACAGGTAAGTAGAAAGGCATAAATAAACTAAAAACAGGGCGGGCTAGAAGCCCACCCCACAATATTATTAAAGCTCTTGTGGGGTGGAGAGAAGTCCGAGCGGAGGAAACCTGCGATCGGAACTTCGGAGCATCCTGTCCGCCTGTATAAAATACAAGATATTTTACGTTTAATTATGTTGACCTACTTATCAAACGACTAAATATGCAATGCGAACTATGTGAAAGAGAGATGGAATATCTAACTGTCCATCACTTGATTCCACGACAAAATACCAAACGTAAGAAAGTAGATTCAGGCCCAACAGTGAACATCTGTTCAGCCTGCCATCGGCAAATCCATGCATTATTTGACAACAAACTGCTTGCAAAAGAACTCAATTCAGTAGACAAACTCAAGAATGAGCCGCAAATGCAGAAATTTCTATCTTGGGTGAGGAAGCAAGACCCTCGTAAGCGGGTCACAGTCTATCGCCAAAGATAGAACGGATTTGACATCAACCAGTCAAGTTAGAACATCGATTCAGTCTTTTTTCCTATATGTCTGCATCGGGAAGTATCTACACGCGATTTTGCAGACATCTAAAAACCTTGCCAGCGTTAAATTTTATTCGTTTTGGTCTCCTACATTTCCACAACTTCCAGCCTTAGACATCTACAGCTTGTTTATCATCTAATATCAAAACTAATAATTCAAAATTCGGCGTTGCTGAATTTGGTCATGAATTATGTTTGTACACATTTTCGTAGAGACGTAGCAATGCTACGTCTCTACACACCCGTGAATTGTAAATTCATATTTTGATTCAGCAACCCCCAAAATTCGATAAAGCCTGACCTATACATATATATATAAATCTGGGAATATGCTGATGATAGGATTGCGATCGCTTAGGTAAGGTAGTTAGTATGGGTCAGATAATTTAACATTCCCACTACACCCAGATTGCATGTATCAAGCGTTTTAAAGACATTGATGATAGATAATAAAATTAATAGTTAATTAGTAATTCCTAATGATTAATCAAGGAAACTGAAAAATCATAACACAAAATATATTAATGGATCTATTAAGTCAAGAGATAGCTTATCTATCTATAGAATGATTATTTTGCTAGTATCTATACTCCAAATGTCAGCCTAGGGGTCGATTCAATGTTGTACTTATTTAAATTAAAAAAATAATAAGCGTACATTGACTTCAAAAATGTCAATGTTAAATCTAATCAAGAAAGTTAATTAGTCAGAGCAGATAAATGATTTTCATGCTCAAGTTCACTAAAGGCATTTATGAACATTATCACTACTAATTACTTTCCTGATTTTATACGATTTTATGATTTGTTGGAGGAAGTAAAATGCACAAATTTGTAGCTTTATTTAGTTCTATTTTGTGTCCAATGCGTTTTCTAGTTATTGCTTTTACATGTGCTCTACTGTTGTTCACTAATGCTTTTCCTGCTGCTGCGATCGAGAGCTATCAAAGCAATCCTAAAGAAGCTACTGACCAGCTACTTGAAACTCAACGTCAAACTGACGAAGCAGCTAAATTACCACCTCTTGGATTGAAAGAAACTCAGAAGCGGACTCAAGGTGGCGGACTTAACGAGGTTCAAGGTACTGCTGATATAGAGAAAATGCAGCGTCCAGAAAACTCTCAAGAAGCAACATCAGTGGAAGAAGAAGTTAGCAGTTTCTTGAAAAAAGTCACAGGTAATCAATAAGCAGTATCAAATTGCTTTTACCCCAGTTATTGCTAATTAAAGACTGGGGTTATATTTTTTAGAGAATTTTTAACATATTCGTGCTATTTCTTATCAAAGACATGTTGATAGTATATGTATATCAATGTGTCTTTATCTTTTATGCAGTAAAATCTGCAATCACCACAGCAATTAGCATAAAAATTTCATATATGTTTTCTGAAATTTTCTGTATCTAGTATCAATATATATATGTCGATTGTGTAAAGTCAAATTTTATGAGTCAATAAATCACAATCATTCTTAAGATTGATGTTGCTCTTGAATTGATTTGGTGAAGTTATAAGAGGAGTTAGCTTAGGGATGACGAACAATGCGTCCATTAAATATTGGTTTGACGGAAGAGCAACGTCAAGGTGTTATTAATCTATTGAATCAAGATTTGGCAGATTCTTATCTACTAGTGGTGAAAACGAAAAAGTTTCACTGGGATGTGGTCGGGCCTCAGTTCCGCAGTCTGCATGAAATTTGGGAAGAGCAATACGAACAACTGAGTGAAAATATTGATTCTATTGCTGAGCGGGTTCGTGCTTTGGGTGGTTATCCCATTGGCACAATGGAGGGATTTTTGAAGGCAGGTACCATCAAGGAGCAAAGTGGTAACGTTCCCACAGCAACCGAAATGGTGGCTCTATTGGTAGATGACCATGAGCAAATCATTCGCAACCTTCGCCAGCATATAGATCGTAGTGCTGAAGAGTTTCACGATCAAGGAACTGCTGACTTCCTAACTGGACTGATGGAAGGACATGAGGAAATGGCTTGGATGCTGCGCTCCTTTATTGAAGGACAAGCATTACAAGCAGACGGTTCTAACCAGGCAGAACAAATTAAAAAACCTGTAGGCGTATAACCAAGGGTAGATAGAATCTAACACTACTAGTCAGAGTTTAGGTTTGCAGGCTGAGGTTTGAGTGAATTTTTGCATTCGCATCTACCTGCTCATTCCTCAGTTTGGTATGGGCAAAAGCAAAATAACAGGAGTATTAAATGGCTGAAGAATATAAAGCTGAACGTACTATTTCAGCTATTTTTAAAGAACAGAATCAAGTTGATGATGTGATTCGACGTTTGTTAGACCGGGGTGTACCTAGAGACCATATTTCAGTGATGGGCAGAAATTTTCAGTCACAAACTCGAATTGCTGGTTTCATTACTAAAAGGGATGTAATCCTGGGAGGTTTAAGAACAGGGGCTATTTTTGGTTCCTTGTTTGGTTCTTTCCTCAGCTTGCTCACAGGTGTAGGTGTACTATTTATTCCCTTCGTTGGCCCTATCGTAGCAGCAGGTCCCATCAGTGCATTACTGCTAGGGGCTGCAAGTGGAGCGATCGCGGGTAGCGCAGGTGCAGGTTTAGTATCTGTATTAGCTACTCTAGGTATGCCAGAAGACAAAGCCACAGTTTATCAAACTCGCCTGCAAGCAGGAGAATTTTTGCTGATGGCAGAAGTTCCCGCTGATCGAGTGGGAGAATTCCAGTTACTAATAGAAAGTGCTGGTGGTGAAGAGATTCACACAATGGAAAAGGCGCTACCCCATCCTTGCTCAGGTCGCTGCAATAGTCCAGAAGACTTGTCTAGTGAGGTGCGCTCTCACCTTTCGCCTGAAGCCCAGAATACATTTATTGAGCGTTACAATGCTGTATTAGATGAGAATAACGATCAAGCCCAGGCTGAGCAAGCCGCTTGGGAAGCTGTTTTCCAAAAATTTGATGAAGATGAAAATGGCGTTTGGTCTAAAGCGAAAGTAAGCACTTAGTTATTAGTCAATAGTCAAAGGTCAAGAGTCAATAGTAAAAAACTTTTGACTACGGACTTTTGACTGTTGACTATTCAGCAGTTTCTGCAACTTTTCCTTCTATCTTCAACTCAGCTATTATTTGAACTGATTAAGCTGTCTGTTTGCCGATATTAACAACTTTAAAAGGAACATAAAATTGGATGATTTGACGATCGCTCTTTTATGAGCACAGCACTTATACTGTAATATCTTAGTACAGCTTTGCGTAAAATCGTAGTGTTTTTAAACGCAGAGGGACGCAGAGGCAGCGCAGAGGAACGCAGAGTATTTCTAAGGATAATTCGCTACGAATTAATGAAACGCTGTACTTAGTCAAAGCTTATAAACAGCCGCTTCAAAACGCGCAGCTAAATCGATAATGTCCTGTTTGCGGGCTATTTGCTCAATCCATTCTTGGGGTATATTCTCCACTCCGTAATAAATACCTGCTAAACCACCAGTGACAGCGGCAGTGGTATCTGTATCACCACCCAAATTCACAGCTTTTAGTACTGCTTCGGAGTAAGACGAACTATTCAACAAACACCACAGCGATGCCTCCAGCGTATCAATGACATAACCGCTGGAACGAATCTCTTCTACTGTCAGCTTGGCAATTTCACCACTAAATACCCTGGTAAAATGCGGCATTTGTGAGGTGTAGTCGGATGCAGAGTAGATTTTATGTATGTTTGCTAAGCCTTTAATATAAGCTGTTTGTGGTTCAGCCCCTTCCAAGAGAGATACTGCAATACTGATGTAGATACCGCAAGCTATTTGTGACCTTGCATGAGCGTGGGTAATGCAAGAAACTTGGTGTGTCTGCTCTATTAATTCCGAAAAGTTCAAACTTTTGTGATAATAAACCATCGGTAAGATTCTCATTAGAGAACCGTTGCCGTTACTCATTTCACTAGTTCCGCCTGCTTTCAGGGGTGGAGTTCCCTGTTGCAAATTCGCGATCGCAATAAGAGTAGTATTTCCTATATCAAATACCTCTCCATGGGGAGTCCAATAACCTTCGTTGTACCAGCGCCCAATTGAAGTCTATACATGTGCTTTATAGCCTATAACAATTTCTGTTTTATCTAATCTTTTAATTTTTGGAAAATGCGGCTGACGTAGATTAATGAGATTTTGTTCCTAATCTACTCCTTCTAAATTTTATTTATGATTATTGTGCCAGAAAATAAAGTGTCTATTTTTTAGGGTACAAAACCTGAATTAGGAATATTTGACTGTATTTATAACAGCTTATTTATATGCTTTTAATTAAAAACACTTTCAAATATATGTCATCACTAAAAATCATTATTGAAATGATCTCATAAAATTTTGGAACATCTTTTTCAGTTTTTCGACATAGGATTTAAAAGCAACTCCTACAAAGTTTGGTCAAAATTATGCAACGGTTTTTCAAGTCTTTTTTGACAATTTCTGCTTTATCTTCTTTAGTAATTGCTCCTTTTATTGTTTCAGTTGGTGCAGCTTCTGCTCAACCTGTTCAAGCCAAAAAAGGTACAAATGCTAGCTATGTTGGTGCTGGTTTTGCCGCTGGTGTTACCAATGGCGGACAAAGTGGCGATGCTGCCACTTTTGGTGGTAATCTCACAGGTCGCTTAAAACTCGGCAATACGCCTGTTTCTGCACGAGGTCAAATCAACTTTAGTGATGAGACAAGTGCCATCATCCCTCATGTTTCTGCTGACGTGGGTATTGCTAAAAATACTAATGCTTATGTGGGTGTTGGTTATCAATTTGTAGAGAGAGATGGCAAACCAACTCCAAGTGGTAACAAAAATGGTGTAGCAGTGGTTGCTGGAGTAGAGTCTGAAGTCGGAAAAAACTTCCTCGTTTATAGCAACACCACTGTAGGAATTAATGCTTACAAAAATAGCCCTGCTTCTGCTATTAGCATCAATGGTGGGGTAGGCTATCGCTTTAAATAACACAATCATTTCTCAATTAACGTCAGTTTGACAGCGATAAAGTCAGCCAAAAAGAAAACACCAGACCTAATCTCAAAAATTAATCTAGGCTTGGCTTGGTCAAACGTAACAAATAACTGATAATTTATAAGTAACATTGCTGGGTTGGTTAATTGTTACATCACTGACAAACCCAGCTTTTTGTCATGTTAAAATCAAACTATTCTTCTCTATCCCTACCGGATTACCGGGATTCAAGCTCAGCCGAATGGGTGCTTCTAAATTCACGCTTCGGCACTTACCGATGCCTTATTGAGAATACTATACAACTGCAATGGTTAAATCTGCTCCTCCCCCCATCGCCAGCCGTAAGCCTTCTAAAGTAGAAGCAATTAAGGAACGTAGTAATTGTTTGCGTGAACCTGTCGCTACGGAAATCCTTCAGGACACAACGCATTTTAGTGAAGATGCGGTACAAATCCTCAAGTTTCACGGCTCTTACCAGCAGGATAACCGAGATAATCGGGTCAAAGGACAGGAGAAAGATTATCAGTTCATGCTGCGGACGAAAAATCCTGGAGGTTTTGTATCACCCCAGCTGTATCTAACTCTAGATCGACTGGCTGATGAATATGGCAATCACACTTTGCGTGCCACAACCCGACAAGGATTTCAGTTGCATGGGATTTTAAAGAAAAATCTCAAGGCAGCAATTGCTGCTATTGTTAAAAGCATGGGTTCGACACTGGGAGCTTGCGGCGACTTAAACCGCAACGTTATGGCTCCTCCGGCACCTTTCAAAAACAAGTCAGAATATGATTTGGCTTGGGAATATGCTCAGAATATTGCTGACTTGCTGACGCCGCAAACTGGTGCTTATTACGAGATTTGGCTAGACGGAGAAAAAGCCATCAGTGGTGAAGAAAATCCAGAAGTAAAAGCAGCCAGGCAGCGCAATGGTACTGGAACTGTTTTCCACGATCAAGAAGAACCAATATATGGCACTCACTACATGCCGCGCAAGTTCAAAGCTTGCGTAACGGTTCCGGGTGATAACTCGATTGATTTGTATACCCAAGACCTTACATTAGTAGTAATTACTAACAAAAAGGGTGAATTAGAGGGATTTGATGTCTTTGCTGGTGGTGGTTTAGGACGGACGCATAACAAAGAAGAAACTTTCGCGAGAATGGCAGACTCGATTTGTTATGTAGCGAAGGAAGACGTTTACGATCTAGTCAAAGCCATCGTTGCTACTCAAAGAGATTATGGCGATCGCACAGACCGCCGTCACGCCAGATTAAAATATCTAATCCACGATTGGGGCGTTGATAAGTTCTGCTCAATGGTTGAGGAATATTTTGGCAAGCCATTAGAACCCTTCAAACCACTGCCAAAGTGGAAATATGAAGATTTCCTCGGTTGGAATGAACAAGGTGATGGCAAGCTGTTCTTCGGTATTTCCATCGATAATGGCCGCATCAAAGATGAAGGCAACTTTCAAATCAAAACTGCTTTGCGAGAAATTGTTGAGCAATACAACTTGCCTATTCGCCTTACTCCTCACCAAAACCTTATCCTCTGCGATATCGAACCAGACAGCAAGCAAGCGATAGAAGAGATTCTCAACCGTCACGGTGTTGTTACCGATCCTAGTAACATCGACCAGATTGTACGCTACGCTATGGCTTGTCCGGCATTGCCTACTTGTGGCTTGGCAATCACCGAATCAGAACGAGCTATACCGGGAATATTAGAGCGCATTCGTGCTTTGTTGGATAAAGTTGGTTTACAGAATGAGCATTTTGTGGTACGAATGACCGGATGCCCCAATGGTTGCGCTCGTCCGTATATGGCGGAACTTGGCTTTGTGGGTAGCGCCCCGGAAAGTTACCAGGTTTGGCTGGGTGGTTCTCCAGATCAAACCAGATTGGCAGAGCCTTACACTGAAAAACTGCATCATAATGACATAGAAAGCTTTCTTGAGCCAATTTTTGTGTACTTTAAGAAGTCACGCAAAAAAGGCGAAAGCTTTGGAGATTTTTGTGCGCGGGTTGGTTTTGATGCGATTCGCAATTTTGCTGAAAACTACAAACCGAAAAGTGTCAACAGTGTAGGTAAAGCCCGTCATCGGATCAGTGTTCGGGATGATATTTATGCTGTGCTGAAGGAAACTGCTGACAGCCAAGGCAAGTCGATGACGGAATTGGTGAATGAGGCGTTAAAGGTTTACCTGAAGGCAGAATAAGCTACTTATCGCTAAGACTTAATTCTTTCTTTAGAAAGACATTGGCACTGAAAAATAGGTGATAAAAATAAGAAATTGCTGCACCAGTAATATGGTGCAGTTTTTTGTTAGTTAAATTTAAATTCCCCGAGATAGAGTCAAGATGTGGCTGCTGATCCAGAAAGTCAGTGGTTGGAATTTACAATGTACGGGTAATTCCTGAATAGGAATTTACATCTCCTGACTCTGAAACAGAAAGTGGCATGGCTCAATTACAAAGAATAGCGATCGCCCCCTCCCAATTCCAACAAGAACAGATAATGCTGACATCCGAACAACAGCATTATCTTTGTCGCGTGTTGCGGTTGCAAGAGGGCGATCGCTTTATTGCAATGGACGGAATGGGTAAATGGTGGTTGGCGCAGCTAGCAGGGGCAGAAGCAAAAATTTTACAATCAGTCACCGTAGAAACCGAATTATCCACAGCTATTATTCTGATGTTAGCCTTGCCAAAAGGTAATGCATTTGATGAGGTAGTACGCTGTTGTACGGAGTTGGGAGTAACTTGTATTGTCCCGGTAGTGAGCGATCGCACTTTACTAAACCCCAGTCCCCAAAAACTAGAACGCTGGCGGCGGATAGCTAAGGAAGCCGCTGAACAATCAGAGCGTGCTGTAGTGCCTGTGATTTTAGAACCAATTTCTTTTAGTAATAGTCTGTCATTAGTCAATAGTCATTTATCATTTGTCACAAACCAGAAATATATCTGCGAGGCTCGTGGTGACTATCCTCATTTGCTCAGTTGCTTGCAGGGTAAAGAAAAATTGCCAAATAATCAACGACAAAAAACGATGGCGATCGCTATCGGCCCAGAGGGAGGATGGACAGACAAAGAAATTGAAAGTGCAATTAATGCTGGATTCCAACCCGTTTCCCTGGGAAGACGCATCCTCAGAGCAGTTACAGCCCCGATAGTGGCTTTATCCTTAGTTGCTGCAACTTGTGAAGTATAAAGGATGTATAAAAACGAGATTTAAAATTTAAACATGATAGAACAAGTTGCAAGTGCCTTTGAGCGCCAAGACTATCGCACTGCTGCGAAATTACTCAAGCAACTGTTAAAAGAAGCACCAGAAAATCCTTGGGTGCAATTTTATGCCGGGCGGCTGTATGAAGCATCGGGAAAGCCGCAAGAAGCAGAAAAAGTTTATCGGCGATTGCTGCGCGATACAACCAATACCAAGATTGTTACGCAAGCAAGACAAGGGTTACAGCGACTGCTAGAAATTGAGCAAGAAGAACGAAAACGGGCGATCGCCCAAGCAACAGCTGACGCAAATAATGCTGAACTTGGTGTATTAGTCTTAGAACCAGTTAATAATAACCATAAAACTCAATTAGCACAAAAATTTGCCCAAATTATCCAAATAGACTCCTATAGCGCCAGATTACTCTTACCTAGCCGTGGCTGGCGCTTGTACCGCAGTGGTGCAGTCGGAGAACTCAAATTTTATGGTGAACAGTTACAAAATGCAGGTATTCCCTGCTTTTGGGCAAAATTAACTGATATTGAGAAAATTCAAGTTTTTCAAGTTAATTATTTTGCAGAAACAACACAAAAAGCCACTATTATTTGCCGCAATCAAGCAAATCAACTCGGTTCTCTCAGCTTTGACTGGACAGAGGTGAAAGGGCGAGTGCAAGGACTATTACCAATTTTTGAAGAAGTTGTAGACGTTAGTGCTCGCCGTAGACTAGAACGTAAAACCCAAACTCAAGATTACTTTCAATTTTGCGATTTACATCTACCTCAAAGGCGTTGCATTCTGCGATTTTATGACAACGGTTATGAATTTCAGCAAGGAGCAAAAATTGCTCCTCAAGTTAGCCAAAATACAATCAGAATTAATTGGAATAATTTACTTAACTTTTTTGACGAGCAATTATCTTCAATCAAAATTTGGTCAGACTTTGCACTTTTTGCAGAAACAGCCCTAGATCAAACAGAAGTTCTAAATAATATCGAGTCTCACATTCACTTATTTCGCAGAGAAAAAACTAATTGGGACTCGGCTTTTCATTTGTATAGTGGACTGATTTTTCTCAATTCTATTTCTGAATGAGCAGATAAAAAATAATAGGTGAATTTCATAATCCACCTATTATTTAACTAATTTTCAAACTTACATTTATTTAGCATTAGGGGTTTTCACCTGACGTGCCATCTCTAGGAAGGAATTCATATTCGCTCCAGGACGCCGACGACCATTTGTATTGGTAGGTGCCAAATATTTCGGTGCAAACGTGGTTTCTGTTGGTAGTGTCTTAACTGCGGGTGCTTGCTCTTTAGGTTGCACTGTCACACCCTCGGAAGTTTGCACCATCTCCACCTTGGCAGGCTCAGGAGTAGCCTTTTCAGGAGCTTTCGCTCCGTTAGATGTTTCTGGAGCTGTTGCTACTGGTCGTGCTGATTTTTTACGACCGTTAGGTGCAGCAGCAGCTTTGGAAACTGCTGCTTTATCAGCATCGCGCTTAGTTGTGTCGGCGACTTTTTCAGCAGCATCTTTAGCTGTGTCAGTAACCTTTTCAGCAGCGTCTTTAGCAGCAGTAGCGACTTTTTGAGCAGCAGCCTTAGCAGCAGCAACTGGCTGTGCAGTCTCAGCCTCTTCCTTCAGTTCTAAATAGTAACCGCCGTTTTTTTTATTGCCAGGGAGAAGCCCAGTAATGAATTTCATAATCCCGTTGATTAAGTTTTTGATAAAACCGAACATTACAATTACTCCTGTCTTTTATACCTGAAAATTGACTACATTCATTAAAAATTAGGGAAATTTATTACATTTCTTCGAGTTATTGTCTAATTTACTTCTTTTTTGCACTAAACAATCTGTCTGACAGTATTCATGATTTTGTAAATAACAAATGTTATTTTCACAGCCAGGAGCAAACGCTATAAACTTTTTATCTCAAGTATTTGGAATTGTTGATACTTATACTCAATTATTAAATTTTTCTGGATCTGAGAGCAACATTCTAAAAGCGAGTTTAATAAAACTTTACTTTAGCAAAGAGGACGCAGAGAGAAGCCAATGTCCTCTTGCTATCCAGCAACTGGGGTAATCAATGCGCGTAAAGAGGTTTGTCACCATCTGTGCATCGCATTATGGCACTTGGGTTGCCTACTTTCACCAAGGTCTTGGCTGTGTGCAAATGCGCCCCGATAGTGCTTTTCTACAAGATTTGAATCGGAATACTGCTATGTTGAAGCAGCTAAGTTTTGCTTCTATTATAACTCCCTATGATATGATGAGCATCCTAGCCAAAAGTTCACAACTACCTGTGGGTAGAGAAGTGGGTGTATCGGTGTTGACTCATGACTGAATGCTGACTGATGTCAGAAGTTTGGCGGCGATCGCCGAGGCGTTGGCACAAGCAGTTAACTAAATTGATCTAGACCCTGATGTTAGTGAGGCTCACCAATTTGCGTATACTCCTCACTTCCAAAAATCGCTTCTGGATAACGGTAATACTTAAATTCCATTAAGTTATAAAACGGGTCTTCTAAAAAGAAGGTGTAATGTTCTAAGGGAGTACCGATAAAACGCTGCTTGGGTTCTTCTCTAAACAGTAGTTGTCGCTGTTCGGCTCTTGTAAGCAAATACTGCCAGTCGCATTCTGTGGTTAAAATTAATCCAAAATGTCTGGGATAAATACCGCGCTGGGGTGTCAGGGGTTCTTTGGTGACGTGAGCAACCAGTTGATGACCATAAAGATTAAGAACGAGAGCATGACGGTTTTCTCGACCAGGAATGCAGCCTAAACCATCAACATAGTATGCTCTTGCTTGAGCGATATCAGTAACAGGAAAGGCAAGGTGAAATATAGTTGAATTCATATTAGGGGTTTGAGGTTAAAAGCTAGGGAATAGGGTTGAATATTACATAAGTTAGCTCTGTGTAAGCATAGCCCTATCTATAATTGTGGAATTATTACGCAATAATATGATTTTATGTCTATGACCCGTGACGTCCAATTTCCTTGGCAGCAAGAAGTTATAATTCACCACAGCCTACGTCTACTATATAGTTTTAATTATTGGACAGGAGATTTTCTACTGAATGTTAGTGGTTCACCAGAAGAAATTGCACAGGCGCTTTTTGAAGCACCTTTTGTCTTAGTCTCTCACGGTACTGAAGTTGACCCAATTTTTAACTACGCTAACCGGAAAGCATTGGAACTATGGGAAGTTTCATGGGAGGATTTTACTCAGTTGCCTTCGCGGAAAACAGCTGAAGAAGTTGTACAACAGGAGCGTAATAGACTATTAGTTGAAACGGCAAGCAAAGGCTTTAGTAATTTTTCCGGTGTTCGTCTTACCAGTACTGGTCAACGCTTTTATATTGAAAACGGTATAATCTGGAATTTATTAGATGAAAAGCATCAATACTGTGGTCAAGCCGCTGTTTACTCCAAGTATAAATTCATTACATAACGACTTTAATTTTGCCTAGTTCCAGCTGATACTTCAGCTTGTGATTCGTCTTCTATTTGCGATTCTACCCCAGTGGAAGAAACTGGTTCTACAGGCTGAGGCAAAGGAACTATGATATCTGCACCATTAATAATACCTCCCACCAGTCCTAGTTCTGATTCTACCAATCCATCTATCGCTTCGCCTAACATGTTTTCTTGTGTATAGTGCGGTCGTGTCACTAAAACTATGCCATCGCTATAGGGTTGTATTAATAAGGCGTCATTAGATGCGCTCAGAGGATTAGTATCTATAATCACTGAGTCATAACGTTCGCGGGCATCCTCAATTAGGTGTCGCAATTCACTAGATTCAAGGATGGCAGCGGGTTGACCTACAGGCCCGGGACTGGGAACAATATATAAATTTTCAACATCCGGAACTAAGCGGATACATTCGCTCAAGCTGCCGTAGTAACGCAGGGGTTCAAGGTTAGCTTCTGGATCAATAGTCACTTTTAAAGATGGACTACAAGAGGGCGATCGCAAATCTGTTTCAATAATCAAGGTACGTTTGCCAGCACGGGCGTAAGCTATACCCAGATTATAAGCACTTACTGTTTTCCCCTCATCACTGCTCACACTAGCAATCAATATTACCTTCAAATTTTTGCCACCCAAACGGCGCAGATTACTACGGAACTTTTCATAATACTCCAAATAGAGAGAATCAGCAGAAAGCATCACTGGCAACTCGTCTGGCGACAAATTTTCCACAGGCATTAAAGGCAGTTCTCCCAACAAGGTAACATCCCGTTGTTTGAGGCTGTTGCGGATATCTTCTTTGGTTTTGAAAGTACCTTCCAGCGACCCCAATAAAAATATCACTCCACCACCAACTATTAACCCCAGAAAGCCGCCAACACCAAGCGTTGTTGGCACACTTTTAGGAGGTTTGACATCAGCAACAACTATCGGTGGTCTGGCAATACTCAGGCTACTAACGGTTTCTGCTTCTGCGGTTTGAGCATCGGTTAGCTTTGCCTGCATTTTGTCGTAGATGGCTTTTTTGAGTCCTACTTCTTGTTCTAAACGCGATCGCTCTAGTTGCTTGTTGGGTATCAAAGCATACTCTTGTCGCAATTGCATTTCTTCTCGTGCCAGCGAAACTAGTTGTTGCTGTAACGTCTCCTGCTGAGTTTGCAAAGCTACGAGTTGGTTTGCCAGTTGCTGTCTGGCTGGGTCTAAATTACTTTGGGAGCGAATACCCATAACTGTACCAGGAAGAGGAGCTGCTGTACCTCCACCACCTACCACCTCAATCGCACGTTGTTGTAACAATTGTTCGTAAGCAGATTTCTGACGCTGCAATTGCACCATCATCGGGTATTCTGGTCGTGCCCCTTGTTTGGTGAGAACCTCCATTTGGCTTTCAACTTGATAAATTTGCGATCGCAAGTTAGCAATAATTGGATCGGCACTCAAAGCTGAAGAAACATAGGCTTGGTTGACATTTAACCCTAACTTTGCTTGTAAGCTGCGAATTTGGGCATCTATTCCAGAAAGGGTGAGTTGAATTTGCCGTTGCTGATTTTGACTGCTGGTAATTGCGGTCAGTAAACTGCCATTTTCAGCCGCTAGTAAAGCTGGGCCTTCTGTGCGATCGTATTTTTCGAGTCTCTTTTCAGCCAGTTGCAACTCTCGTTTCGTTTGTGGTAGACGTTCGTCAATTTTTTTTATAATTGCTTTTAATCGCCTAGTATTAATCTCGGCACTCAACTTAACCATTGCTTCCATCAATGCTTGCACTGTTTCTTGAGCGCGCTTTTCATTAGAATCTTTATATTTAAGTTCAATTAGTGAAGATCCGCCTGATTCTTCTCCTGGCTTGGGTGCTTCAGGCACACTAATGGCAACATTTTGACCAATTTGTTTTGGTTTGACATTTACTCGTGCTGCCACGGTTTCCACGATCTGGTCTGATAACAAAACCTCTTGGGAAAGTACTTGTCCTTGTTGCTGAATTTCAGTGCCAGTTACAGAGAAAAAAACGGGTGGACTTGTGTAAGTTAGTGCAGCATTTGCTACATAGCTAGCAGGTGGTTCTGGTTGGATAGCCACTACCGTTGAACCTGCTACAACTAAAGTGAAACTGGCTAATCCAATCCACTTATACTTTTCAAAAGCAATTAAATAGCGCTTAACAATCGGTGGGGTCATGACTATTGATACTTAGAGACTCGTTGTCACGGGTAAATTCATAATTGTTGGTTGTTATTTGTTGATTGTTGGTTGGTAGTTCAAACAACCAAGAACAAAGGCAAACAGATATAGAAAACTACTTCCCACTACTGCCACCAAAACTGCTAAAGAAGTTCAAAAAGCTCTGAACATTAAAGAAGGGTTGAGTAATAGTAGATAGTAAATTAGTAATTCTACCGATCAGGTTTCGACCAATCACAATAACATCATTATCTTGAAGTGGCACGTTTTGAGTTGCATCGCCAGTCAAGGCTTTTTTCCCGTCCAATCTCTGGGTAATCGCCTTACCTCGTTCTGGATCGAAGCGAATCAGGGCAATTTCCCGCACATTAGTAAAGTTAGGATTTACCCCTGTTAAAGCATCAACAAAATTACTACCATTAGGCAATGTTTGCGTGACTAGCCCTCCAGCAGCATAGTTTAAGACCCGGACGCGAATCTGCGGTTGAGCCAAGGACGAACGAGCGACGAGATTGCGGTCATAATTATTATCATTAACAAGTTCGCGACGCGGCACAATGATTGCATCTCCATCTTGTAAACGGATATTAGGTGCTGTATCGCCATTGAGCAAAGGGGTATACAAGTCAATAGTTTGTGCAACAACAGAACCATCAATTAACTTGCGCCGTAATTGCACTTGTCGCAAATCTGCCATCATTGTAGAACCGCCTGCTAGCAGCAAGATATCGGTAATACGGGGCGTTTGCGAACCCATCGGATAAATTCCCGGTCGCGGGACTTCACCGCTAATGGTAACTTGCACTGGTCGCGGCGATACCAATGATACGGCTACAATTGGCTCAACCATAATGCGATTGAACGACAAGCGGATTTTTTCTTGAGCTTCTTCCAGAGTCAAGCCTTTTAGAGATACTGTTCCAACTTGCGGTAATGCAATGTTACCTTCAGGGCCAATTGGGATGGAAAAATTCAGATCCGGACGCTGCGAGAACAGCGATAAAGTTACGCTCGGATCGACTACATAACGATTTAGCAGCGAGCTGATTTTGGTTTGTGCTTCCTCTAGAGTCAGATTTTGTAGTGATAACGTTCCCAGTAGAGGAACAATTATATTTCCTTCTGGGTTAATTGTGGCTTGAAAGTTTAAATCTGGAAAACGCTGCACTATCACGCTGATTGCATCTCCTGGCCCCAAGCGATAGGAACCAGGCGGACGTTGAACTTGGATAGTAATTAAGTCTCCTGGCCCTAAAATGTAGCGGTCTAGTTGAGGCAATATTTTATTGTTGTTAACACCCAAAGGATTAACTTCTGCACTCTCTAGGAGATTTGGAGATTGCACAGGTGCTTGTTGTACTGGCGATCGCAAAGTTGGAAAAGTCTGAGCAACAACAGGTTGAGCAGCTGTTGCCAAAAAAACACCGACCTGAAGACTTAAACAAGACAGTGCGCTGAATGCACGCATATAAAAATAAGGTTATAAATTATTCAAGCCGTAAAGCCTTTTGGGGGCTGTAAAACATTGAGGCACTATTCTAGCGTATAATCAACTAAAATACATGTATAAAAATATTCATTATTTATAATTTATAAAACACTTGCCGTCAATACAGCTTGCACTGTTTCACCAAGAGACCCGATCTCAGACCAAATTGTTTCAATTTGTCCTAAAGGTTCCATCGGTACAAGGATGCTAACGGCAACCCAAGCAACACGCTGATTGTGCCATTGGGCGATTTGGTCTACCAACAACCACCGCAAAGGTGATGGATTTCCACCATTTCGCCAAGCGTACCATTGCAAAACAGCGAATGTTTGCTCTCTGGTTGCAGCCCGAAAGAACATAGCTTTTACAGTAGTTTCCGCTGTTAATTCTTTTACTTGCGATCGCTTGACAGTAAATTCAACCGAGCGATTTTGAGCAATATCCCACCGTCCCCAACGCGCCCTTCCCCAGCCATTAATCTCCGTCCATTCAACTTGAGGCTGCGTTCTTGGCCCGCTCTGCGGTAACAACAGCAACACAGCTTCTGTCTGAGAATCCTGTTTTTTAAGTAACTGCAATGACCATTTATGTTCGCCAATTTGTTGTTCTGCTTGTTCAGTAGTTTGCCAACCAGGAAGAGTTATTCCTGTCTGGCGTATCTGTTTTAACTCTTTGAGATTAGCGATCGCTGGTGGTTTCTGCCATTGCCAGTGTCCTTTTAGATATCCAGGAACTGCTCCTATTGCCAACAATAACAGTAGCAAAAGCAATGCTACTGCCTGAGAGAAGTAGCATTCCTTGAATAATTTGGAATAATTCATCGGTGAAACACGCAGAATATAGCATAAATTTTACACCTAATGTTGCCACGATGAGTTCAGTAATATTATTGAGAGTTTTCTTTACTTAAGGATTGGGGTGCGGGCGATCGCACCTTTATATCTGTGCAAACCGAACTCTATTCTCTGTGACAACAACGAACTGATTGGGCAAGCGTTCTGCATAGCTTTCCAGCAAGCGCCGAAGCGTTTCTATCTTTTTAGCTGCACGCTCATCTTCCAGTCGCAAAAAAATTATGCCTCGGTGTTGATGACCTTCTCGATAAATCTTTTCGCCAAAATCTCTGTCATTAGTAATCAAAATCCAGTTCTCATCAAGTGCTTTCTGAAGAACATCATCATCACTCATACCTCGTGCTTCTTCATACACAGAGAAAACTTGATGAGCTTGGTTGCGTAGCCAACAGGCAACAGCTGGGCCTGTACATTCATCTACCAGAAAGCGCATCTAGATATTTTCCACACCTAGTGGCATGAATGTTGTATTTGAAAGCGATTTACTTGCAAACAAAATGCAAGCCTGAATATCTTCTACACTCAGTCCTTCGTATTCTTCTATGATTTCTGCAATTGTTGCACCATGAGCAATTAGGTTAAGGATATACTCAACACTCAAGCGAGTTCCTCTAATTACAGGCTTTCCTACCAGCACTTTCGGATTGAGGACGATTCTTTCTAACAATTCTTGGTCTGTCATTATTTGAACTTTGGGCAGCGTATAAATCCTATTTTAGTTCGCACTTTTTATCTCTCTTACTTTTTCCCGAAAAGCGATCGCGGCTTCCAACGGATCTGACCAACGTTAGTAACAAAAGCTTTAACATTAGTAGCAAACGCTTTAACGTTAGTAACTATGGCTTTAATGTTGGTGACAATTGGTTAACGGTATTGGGAGATGGATATATCGGGAGAGTAGACAAATAACCACCAACCACTAAGTACAGCATTTCGTAAGTTCATAGCGAAATTTTTACACAAAGACTCTGCGCGACGGCAGTCGCTACAACGGGGGGAACCCCCAAGGGCGCGCTGCCTCCCCTCTGCGCCTACCCCGCGTCCCTCTGCGTTTTAAATCGCTACTTTTTTATGCAAAGCTATACTAAGTATTAATAATCAAAGTCTGAAATCGCCCATCCTCCCGAACGCTATCAAAATCAGAGTCAGTTTTTGCCCATTCTCGACATTCGTCAGGATTGAGATTGATGGCTTGCTGTAAATTTTCAATTGCTAATTCAAAGTTACCTTGCAAAGCGTAGCAGCGAGCTTTGTTGTACCAAGCTTGGTGTTTGTCGGCTTTGAATTCAATCGCTTTGTCGTAGGATGCGATCTCTTCTTCAAATCTTCCCAAATTACCCAGCGCAACGCCGCGGTTGTACCAAGCTTCGTGTTTGTCGGCTTTGAATTCAATCGCTTTGTCGTAGGATGCGATCGCCTCATCAAATCTTCCCAAATTATCCAGCGCTAAGCCTTTGGCAAAGTATATTGAAGACGAATCAGATGTAAAAGTAAGAGATTTGTTAAAGCAACGTAACGCCTCTCGATCGCGTTTCAAGTCTATTAGTTTCCACCCAAAACTCAGCAGTGAAAGCTGAATTTCCTGGTGTTTATCTGCCATTTGCAAAATTAAATTGGTGAAGCGCAAGATATATTCCCCAGCTTCCACCTGCCTACCCTTCGCCTCAATTTGTCCATCGCGGGGTTTGAGGATGCGTTCGGCGTGAATTAAAAAGTTGGTAGCTTTGCGAACTTGCCGTTGAGGTCATCTAAGAAAAACAATAACTTGCGGTCTGTGCCAATTTCTGTTGGCATTCGCGCCGGAGTATCCAGCCATTCATTCGGCTTGAGGTAAAGTAGTGTCCATCCTAGTTGGTTGAGATCACTTGCCAGTTCGGTTGCTTCCCGTGTTTTTCCCAGTCCGGTGCGTGCTAAAATTAACACCCAGCGATGTTCTTCTAGCTGTTGTTGTAGTTCTCGGCGGATATGGCGATTTGCTACCCGTTGTTGATAGGCGATGTTGCGGTCTGCCAAAGGGTCGTTATCTTCTCCGCCGAGAATGCGCTTTTGCAAGTCTTGAGTTTGGGGTTTAATCACCTCAAACGGAAAAATTGGCGGGGGAATGCGCCGTTGGCGGTGTGCCGTTTTTAGCCACCAGAAAAAAGGAATAGCAGCAAGTAAAATCGCAGGCAAACCACCTGAAATTAGGTTATCAATAAAATCTTTGTGGTCTGTGTAGAATTTCTGGATTCCCCGAAGAATATCAAACACGGAATTTATTGCGATTCAGCAGATGACTGGGACTATTTGAGATTTTAATTGATGCAACTGCGATCGCCTAACCAACATCGAATTTGCATATAGCATCTAAACATAAATCTTGTGGGGTGGGCATCTTGCCCGCCCATGTTATCTAACTTTAAAAGTAAATAAGCTTACCACTGAAAAATCTGCTTACTCATGCAATCTACAAAAAATTTTTTCTTGCATGTTGGCACGGTGCGTTACTCTAACGCACCCCACCACAAACAATCAATCTGCTATCAACTCAACGGCGTCTCGTCCATCCACATCTTGCAAGTAAACCTTAACAATCTCTTCTTTTGCGGTGGGTAACTGCTTGCCGATAAAATCTGGATGAATTGGAACCTCGCGATGACCCCTGTCTACCAGTACAGCTAAACGAATTGCCTCTGGTCTACCATACTCATTTACAGCATTTAAAGCAGCACGAACTGTACGTCCCTTAAAGATCACATCGTCCACAAGCACAACGGTTTTACCAGTCAAATCAAAAGGGATATCAGTTTTCGCAGGAGTCCGCAAGCCTATTTGGTCGAGGTCGTCTCGATAGAATGTAATATCCAATGCCCCTACTGATACGGACACACCTTCTAATGCCTCTATTTGACGCGCTAAAGATTGCGCCAGTGGAACTCCTCTAGTATAAATACCGAGTAATACTAACTGAGACAAGTCTCGCGTCTTTTCCACAATTTGAGAGGCGAGACGAGTTACAGTCCGACGGAGTTCTTCAGACGAGAGAATCTCAACAACTTTTGCTTTGCTAGAAATGGTAGAAATGGTAGAAATAGTCATATACCGTCATCCCCCTGAGTTAGTTTTTACAGGAAAACCAGGCAATAGAGAATCGGTAATGGGTAGTGGATAATGGGGAAATCTATTACCAATTACCAATTATCAATTATCAATTAACAATTCCCTACTTCCATAATTACGTTTTTACAGCGATTAGCAAGAGAGTTGCTACCCCTAACCACAGCAAAAAGCAATATCGAGTTAGTTGCCAAGCTTTATGAATGCAAGTTGGGGTAATGGGATGAGTAGCATCTCCCAGCAATGGTTTGTGTTTAGCCACGCCACGATACCAATTAGTACCTCCCACCTGTACACCCAAAGTAACAGCATAAGCGCACTCACTCCAACCAGAGTTGGGACTGGGGTCATTAGGTGCATCACGGCGACAAATTCGGATTACATGCAGAGGTTTACCTGACAGCAGCGCTAAAGTGATTACTGCTAAACGACAGGGAACCCAAGTCAAGCCATCTTCTAAGCGCGCGCTAAACCATCCTAAATAAGTGTAGGGTGCTTGTCGATAACCCACCATTGAATCAAGGGTACTGCTGGCTTTATATGCCAAAGCTAAGGGTACTGAACCTACAACTGGCACAAATGCACCAATAATTGCATAAAAAAGAGGAGCCATGACTCCATCAATGGCATTTTCTGTAACTGTTTCGAGAACTGCTCGCAAAATTTCTGATTCTGTCAGATTTTCTGTATCTCGACCAACATAATTACTTAAAACAGAACGAGCATCTTGAATTTTTCCTAATGTTAGAGGTTGTAATACTGCTTGAGCTGCTACTCTCAAACTTTTCCCAGCAAAACAGCTAGCTAAGAGAATACTTTCTGTTGCAATTCCCAAAACAGGATGCAGCCATCTAGCAGCTTGAATTATTAAGTAGCTAGCAATGCCACTAGCAATTATTAAAAAAGTACCCAGCAATATTCCAGCTAAGCGCTGTGTTAGAGGATTTTGACAATATGTCAGAGCAAATTTGCTGAAGCGAGAAATTACCCACCCCATTACTCGCACAGGATGAGGCCATCCCCAGGGATCGCCGACTAAGTAATCTAAACCAGCAGCAATAATTAAAACAACAACAGTTGTCATTTGTCTTTTGTTTGGTGTTTGGTGTTTGTTGTTTGTTGTTTGGTGTTTGTTCCAACCAACCACCAACAACCAACTATCAACGCCTGACAATGACTAAACAACAAAACTAGCTTCTTCTCCAAGAGAAGCTTGCCAACTACGAGCGTCGTAATAAAGATCTGCCAAAGTAATACTGTACAATGCTTCTTTCAATTTTTGATGTAGCCTTTGCCAAAGAGTAAATGTTACCCAATCTTCTGCTTGTCCTGGAGAAGCGCGGTGATGGGGTAAAGGTTCTATAGTTTCACCAACTGCTTCTAAAATTTCTCCTAAAGATATTTGTGCTGGTTCTCGTGCTAGCTGGTATCCACCGATGCTGCCACGAATTGATTTTACTAACCCAGCACGACGCATTTCTATTAGCAGTTTTTCTAAATATGCAGCTGGGATATCTTGACGAGAAGCGATCGCTCTAGTAGAAACAGGCCCATACTCTGGCTGTAAACTCAAATCCAGTAAAGCCTTTACACTATAGTGTCCTTTGGTAGTTAATTTCATTTTGGTAAGTTTTTTTATTTGTTGTTTGTTGTTTGGTGTTTGTTGTTTGGTGTTTCAACCAACCACCAACAACCAACAACCAACCAATGACTAATGACTAAGGATCAGTTTTACTTATCATTCTGTGTGCCAGTTATCAAACAAGTACAAGCAGACAACTTTTTTAGCTATGCTTTAGGAATCTTAAACAAATATAGATTCCAGTGTAGCAGTCGCTCACAAACTCTAGATATTTATCAGCTTCTGTCCAATTCATTGAAATATATTGCAAAGGGAATATTTGTAAAACAGCAAAAATTCTGCTGATTCGTGTAATATACTTTGCGTTAGCTGATATAAAAATTTAAGGATTGTGTTACTACTTCCTCAAGGTCAGCTAAAATAAAATCGATTAAACTCCTTCAATCGTTCGTTCATTTTCGCTCTAAGTTGATGGCTAAACAGAAAAAAATTGAACCCCTAACCGGTGAAGATCTGCTCAAAAAAGTCAAAGAGCTAGAAAATCTGAGCAAAGAAGAAAAAGCTAAACAGTGTGGCTACTATACCGTGACAAAAAATGGTATAGAGCGTGTCAACATGATGAAGTTCTTGAATGCCCTAATTGATGCTGAGGGTATTCAGTTAGATAGCGCTCCCAGCGCAAATGGACGTGGGGGACGCAGTGCTAGTTACAGAATTAGTGTGCAGTCTAACGGTAACTTGCTAATAGGTTCTGCTTACACCAAACAGATGAATCTAAAGCCTGGAGATGAGTTTGTGATCACTTTGGGCAAAAAGCATATTCGTCTGAGGCAAATAGACTCAGATGAAAAAGATGATTCTGAAATCCTAGAAGCAACAGCATAAAATAGTGAATGGTCAAGAGTCCAAAGTCAATAGTCAATAGTATTTACCATTGACTATTGACCATTGACTATTGACTGTTGACTACATTTGTTTTTGTCACCACTGGTAGATAGTGGCGGAGAGCTTTGCGCGTGACTGCGATGTTGCAGGTTAAAGCAATTTGTTCTCGTTCTAGTAAACCCAAAATTTGTTCGGGGTTGTCTCGTGCTACCACTGGTAACTGATGCAAACCGCGAAGAGCCATGCGATCTAAAGCTTCAGATAAGGGTTCATCTTGCCAAGCATAGAGAATATCAGTGGTACAAATATCGATGAGAGTTTGATTGGATAAATCACCTCGATCTTCGATTGATAAATCTGGGAAATTTTGCCAAACAGAAAGGGTGCGGTTGATATCTTCTAGAGAAAGGATACCAACTAATTGCCCTACTTCATTAACTACTAAAGCACTGCGGGAGCGATCGCGTATCATTTCCATAGCAGCCTCTATTACTGTCATAGTTGCTAGTAGTTGTTTTGGACGAGGATGCATGGCTTCTTCGACGATTATTTGCTGTAAAATTTCAGCCTGTTCGTCTTTCAATTCCGAAAGACCTATTTGTTGAAGATTTAAATTGGAGTTAGAATTAGGCTTAATTCTCTCCACTAACCAAACACTTAAACCTACGGCTGCCATTAGAGGTAAAACAATACGGTAGTCTTGCGTTAGTTCAAACAGCAACAAAATTGCTGTTAATGGCGCTCTCACACTGGCAGCAAGAACTGCTGCCATTCCTACCATTGCGTAGGCTGGAGGAGCAGCTATAAAATCACTAATTGCAGGTGCTGCGTTTGCCAAAATTTTTGCATAGGCAGAACCTAAAGAAGCACCCAAAAACATTGCTGGTGCAAATACACCACCGACAAAACCGCTACCAGCGCTAATTGCTGTCATTGCCAATTTTACTAACAGCAACACAATCAAAAGTTGCAGCGAAAATTCCACATCCTGAAGCATTGCTTCTACTGTTTCATAACCAATGCCCAAAATTTGTGGAAAATGTAAAGCAACTGCACCGATGATCGCACCCCCAATAATAGGATGGATATGCTTCGGTATTTTTCCCAACCAAGTAAAACCGGGAACTCTACCTGCAAAGCAGGCTTTTGCCAGTCGAATTAACTGAGTATAAGTCAAAGACACCAGACTTGCCCACAAACCCAAGCCGAGATATAAGGGTAATTCTAAGGGGCTGCGGACTTGGTAAACAGGTAAGGTAAAAGCTGGTTGCGCTCCCAAACCAATGTGAGCGATTAACGCCGCTACTACTGCTGCCAGCAACACTACACTTACCGCAGAAGTAGCAAATGATGTTGCACCCAGCACTACCTCTAAGGCAAAAAAAACACCTGCAATCGGAGCGTTAAATCCAGCAGCCAAGCCAGCCGCAGCGCCAGCACCTAAAAGCAAACGCTGGCGTTCTTGTGATACTTGTAGCACCACAGACAGCAACATGCCAAAATTAGCACCAATTTCCACACTGGGGCCTTCTGGCCCCAGAGAAGCACCGCTACCCAAAGAAACTGCTGCCGCTAGCATCTTTGTCACCGGACGTAGCTGTCGTTTGATCTCTCCTTTTTGGGAAGCAGCAATTAAAGATGATAGCCCAGGGCCAAAGTCTTGCGATCGCCAGCGCATCAAACCAACAATTAATCCGCCTAGGATGGGAACGCAAGCTAAAGTCCAAGCGCCCCAAACGCCAACTACACCCATAAAGTTTTCCAGCATGAGGCGGTGAATCAGCTGGATTAAATAGTGAAAAGTAACCACACCCATCCCGCTACCACCGCCAATTAGCAACGCTAAAAGCAGCACAACGGTTTCTGGGGATGGTTGAAAACGGTTAAATAGATAGGCTAAACGGATGGAAGGAGAAGGAAAGGTAGATTGTTCCGTCGCCTTCCTGAGTTCTGTGGGAGGCAGGAGAGTCATTGAGTGAGGAGTAAATCTAATAAAAAAATTAAGATTTTATGCCTTGCTTTTCATTGTGAGCGATCGCCTAGTAACCAGACAAGTAGAGACTTTGCAAATAAAGTTCTTACTCTATTTGTTAATTTACAAAGCTTTTGTGAAAAATTTTCTAGCTTGCAAAATTTGTGTGGCGAGAGTGCTTAAATGGGAGAGAATTGGAGACTTATGCTCTTTAGGAGGATTAGCAAAAGCGATGAGGAATTATTCTCAGCTGAATCTGATTATACTCGTGTTACAGTGGCTGCCACGCCACTGCATCATCTTTTAGAATTATATGCAACATGGCTGAGATTAGATGTACAGGGAAATCTATACGCCCTTTGAGCGGGAATTCAATGATAGATATTAGCCTGCTTGCAAAAATGTCTTTTGCAAGAGTTGGGTAGAGGTTAAAGGCACAAGAATACTTTCATACCTTTCACCCTTACCCTTTGTCCTTTTTCTGGCTTCTGCAAGAAGTTTATTTTTTATAGAGTAAGTTAAGTCGACTAAGCGGACGAGGTAGATGAACACACACACTTTTGATAATCATTATGTGACTTGCCCCATTTGCCAAAGAAATTCTACGCCTAAACCAGTGAAGACTTATGTTGGGTTGTTTACCTGTCCGTATTGTCAAGAAAGGCTTGTAGTCTCAAGCAGCGGTCACTATGTCCGCGATCCGTTTACATTTAAACAGATTATGATTTCATCAATGCTGCGTCGTCAAAGCCGACCCTTAGCTAGGCTCATCCGTGATTTAATCATCCTTAAACGCCCTTTGTTTGTCTTAGCTGTAGGAGGTGCTATTCTCTTTGGTATGATTGCTGTGTCTCAGCAAAATCGCAACGACGACGCCTCATCACCAAGTATAGAAAAAATGAAAGATGGAGGAAAAAAATCCCAGTGATCGCTTCTTCTGGGATAAACATCCTCTTTCACGGATTTTAGTATTAGTATATCAAAAATTGCTCAGGTTAATGGTTAGTGGTTAGTGGGTAGTGGTTAGTGGGTAGTGGGTAGTGGGTAGTGGTTAGTGGGTAGTGGGTAGTGGTTAGTGGGTAGTGGTTAGTGGGTAGTGGTTAGTGGGTAGTGGGTAGTGGGTAGTGGTTAGTGGGTAG